>NZ_DASQPW010000052.1:0-23619 GCF_035643755.1 Stackebrandtia sp.
CGGGTGGTGGAGCAGTCGCCCGAGAGCACCAGGGGCCGGGTGGTCTGTGCCACCGCGTCGGCGGTTGCCTGGTGCAGCCGGTTCACGCGGGCCGGGAGGGGGCCTTGGGGCAGTGGCGGGGGGATGATCGCGGTCGCGGTGGCCGGGATCGGGAAGTCCGGGAGGTGCTCGTCGATGTGCCAGGGCGTGACGATCAGATCCCAGGCGCCGTCGGTGTTGTGGTCAGCCATGAAGTGTCTCCGCTTCTTTGCGATGGGTGAGTTGTCGGTTCTGGACGAGCGGGTCGATCAGCCGTCGCAGCTCGGCGGCGCCTACCTTCAGGTGCGCGGTGAGCTGTGCCCTGGATTCGTCAGGGCTGCCGTGCGGGGTGTCCAGCAGCCGGCGATGGTCGTCCGCGGTGCGGGTGCGTCCGTGGCTGGACCGCTCAGCCAGCGCTAGGGCGGGGAGCTGCTCTTGCTGGGGCTGTCCGTGGAGTGGAGGAGTCGGTCGCCCTCAAGCATGGTGGCGGCGTCGCCGTCGCCGAAGGCGCGTTCTACCTGGTCAACCAGGTCGGCGCCGTCAAGGGCTTGAACCATCTCGCCTCCTCTTTCGACACCTGCCGTGAGGCCTTGGATTGCCTCGCAATAGATTGCCATGTCTTCCGGCAATCCGACAAATTCAGTGACGAAATGGGGCCATGCCCGTGCCCGGACAGCGCCGCGAGGACTCCACCCACCCCGATCGATGAGGCGACGGCGGCGCCCGCCGCTTGCTGACAACGGCCACGCGGATCGGGCCGGTCACCGACGAAGCGCGGCGCCGGGGTCGTCGTGGGGGTGGCGGCCGGAGTCTTCGCCATCACGTACGGCGGCGAATGCACCCACGACGCCGCGGGCGGTCCGCAAGCTCGCTGCGACCTTGGCACGATTCGCGAACTCGGCGAGGACCAGGATGTCCTCATGAGCTCGGACGGCGAGTAACTGGCCGGATCCGAGGACGACGGCACGACGGCACGACGACCAGCTTCCACCCCAAGACCGACGGGAGGCCGTCCGTTGGGGCGGTCGGCGGGTCGTCGGCAGTCACCAACCACCGACCACAACGGACAACTCACCGGAGATCCCGTGGAAACACCGGGGCGGCCGCACGACGAACCGAAACGGCCCGACCGGGCCAGACAGGGCTACATATCCGCGGTCAACGACAACGGCGCGGCCGTCGGCTGGCGCCCGATCGACAACACGCATACGCGACCCGTGGTGTGGAAACCCGGCTCCACCAAGGCGACCGTGCTGCACACCGAAACCGAGTACGGCGGTGTGGCCGACGACAAGGGCACCACTGAGCTGCCTTCCGTCAAGGGTCCCCGCTCCAAGATTCCCGAGTCCACGAAAGCGACGGACGCGCCGTCGTGTGGACCTGCCATTGACCCCGTCCCCTAGCCGCTGGAGTTCCGTACGTGCCGGATCCGTCGCACGCGCCGACTCACGGGATCTTGTGCCCGGGGCGGGAAAGGGCTACGCTCTGCCAGCACTGACCTATATGCACGTCTCCCGGGCCGAGTTCGTTCGGCTCACCGACAGGACAGGTGGTGGACCATGTCCAGGCTGGTGCACTATGTGGGCAGTCTGCCCCCCGAGATCAACACGAGCCCGCGCGACGGCATGCGCTGGATCATCGACCGCAGCGCCGATGCCGGGCTGTCGACCCTGCCGTGGGACAGCGATCCGAAGTGGATCGTGGCGTTCCTGCTCGGCCTGGCCGAACGCGGTGAGGCCCTCGAGGTGGCCGCGTCGGGCGACTGGGGCGACTACGACAAGCAGCAGCGTTACCGCGTCAAGGCGGGCGTGAAGCTGACGCCGTCTCACGTGTCGATGCGCCGCGAGGAGCAGATCCGCAAGAACCTGGCCGTGTACCGGGAACTGGTCGCCGACGACTCACGGCTGACCGGGGTTCCGTTCCAGCAGAGCCTTCCCAGCCCGCTGGACCTGTCGCTGTTCACCTTCGGGCAGCGTCCCGTGCTGTTGAAGCACGTGTCGACGTACGCCGACGCGCTGGCCGAGGAGGTGACGAAGCTGCACGCCACGGACGGCGAGGACCTCGTGTGGCAGCTGGAGGCGCCCTCGGTGCTGGTGTTGCTGAACAGGACGCCGCGGCCCCTGCGGGGGCTGGTCGCGAGGCGGTTGGCGGCCCAGATCGCGGCGTTCGTGAAACGGCTGCCGCAAGAAAGTCGGCTGATCCTGCACCTGTGCTACGGCAACCTGAACGACACCGAGCTGATCGCGCCGCGTGACTTGGCCGGGGTCGACGTGTTCCTCAACGCGCTGCATCACCGGCTGCGCGCGCAGGACCGCCAGATTCCGCCCGTACACGTCCCGGCCGCGTACGGTTCGCAGCCGCCGCCGGTACGGCCGGAGTTCTACGCCGCGTTGCGAAACGTGCATGCCGACTGGCCGCTGGTGGCCGGCGTCGTCGACGAGAACCAGCCGGACGACTCCCGCCAGGCCCTCACCCTGTTCGAAGAAGCGGCCGGGCGCACCAGCCACGCCGTGGCCACCGCGTGCGGCCTCGGGCGACACAGCGAGGCCGACGCGCTGGCCGCCGCGGCGCTCATGACCGAGCTGGCCGCGGACTGACCGATCGGGTCGGCACTGACGGCCCGTTCCGCGGGAGTCTCTTATGGACTGTCGCTTGGGGATTCGGGCACGCCGCCGAAGACTCTCTTGTGCCAGTCCTGGATGTTCACCCGAGCGGGGTGATCGGGCGGGTAGGCGTCCCCCGCCACCTTCACGGCGCGATCGGCCGCCTCGCGCGCGTCGCGGACGCGCCGCAGGTCGAGCAGCCGGTCGCTGAGGTGCCGATAGCGATCGGCCACGTCGGGATGCGCGGGCCCGAGCGCGGCGAGGGTCACCCTCAGGGCGCGCTCCTCCAGCGCCACCGCCTCGTCGAAGCGCTTCAGCCTGCGAAGCGTGGTGCCGAGATAGCTCATCCGACGCGCGGTATCGGGGTGGTCGGGGCCGAGGGCGGCCTCGGCGATGGCCAGCGCCCGTCGCTTGAGGGCGAGGGCCTCCACGTCACGGTCGAGTCGGGACAGGGCGTACGCGACGTTGTTCAATCGGAGCGCGGTATTGGGATGATGCGGCCCCAGGACGTTCTCCGTGATCGCCAGGGCCCGCTCCTCCAACGGCAACGCCTCGTCGTGGTGCCCGAGGCGGCTGAGGACCCAGGCGAGATCGCTCATCCTGGAGGCGACCTCGGGGTGGTCGGGGCCGAGGGCGGCCTCGGCGATGGCCAGCGATCGCTCCATCAGGGGCCGGGCGTCGCCGTAGCGCCGAAGGTTGGACAGCGTATTGGCGAGGTCCTTCAGGCGCGTGGCGGTCTGTTGGTCGTCGGGGCCGAGCGCGGCCTCCGTGATGGCGAGGGCGCGTTGTTCCAGCGGCAACGCCTCGTCGTGGCGTTCGAGGAGGGACAACGTGTGGGCGAGCAGGCTCATGTGGTGTGCGGTGGCGGGGTTGTCGGGGCCGAACGCCGTCGTGGCTATGGCGAGCTCCCGCTCCCGCAGCGGGACGGCCTCGGTGTCGCGGCCCAGACGGGACAGGTCGAAGGCGATGCTGCTCAACCGATGCGCGGTGGCGGGGTTGTCGGGGCCGAGGGCCGCCTCGGTGATGGCCAGCGCCCGCTCCTTCAGCGCCAGCGCCTGTTCGTAGCGGCCCAGATGGGACAGGACCGACCCGAGGTCGTTCAGGCGGTCGGCGACCAGGGGATCGTCGGCGCCGAGGGCGGCCTCGGTGATGGCGAGTGCCCGCTCGAGCAGCGGCAAGGCGGTGGCGTATTGCGACTGGGAGTCGTAGAAGTATCCGAGCTGCCCGATGAGGTAGGCGAGGCGTCGGGATGGGCTGGCGTCCACGTGGTGGGTGGCGTGGGTGGTGATGTGGGGGGCGAGGGCGTGCCAGGTGGGCCAGTCGGCCATTTCGGTGAGGATGCTGGTGCGGGGCATGGCGTCGTACAGCAGGTGCAGGGCGTTGCGGCGGGCCTGGTGGTGTTGGTGGGTGTCGGTTTGGTGGCGTATGACGGTCTGGACGAGGCGGTGGATGGACACTGTGGACTCGGTGAGGGTGATCATGTGGTATTCGGCCAGGATCCGTATGGCTTGGTCCAGTTGATCGGTGTCGAGGCCGGGGTGGTGGTCCAAGACGGCGCGGGGCAGGGCGTCGGGGGCGAGGAACGCCATGGTGCGCAGCAGGTCGACGGCTTCGGGGAGGGCGTGTTCGATGGTGACCACGGTGATGTTCCAGGTGCGCGCCACGGTGGCTTCGGAGTCGTCGGTGTCGGTGGTGGTGCCGTAACCGAGCAGCCGAGCGGGGCGTTGCGCGAGTTGGTCGAGATAGGACGATATGGAGACGCGTTGGTGCCGCAGATACGCGGCGGCCTGTTGCAGACCCAGGGGAAGGCCGCCCAGTTCGTCTGCCAGCCGTAGGGCGTCGTCGCGTTCGGCGGCGGGGCGGTTTCCCGCCGACAGCAACAGATCGGCGGCCAGCGGGCCGGGGATGGTGTCGAGCTCGATCGGGGACGCGGCCAGGTCGAGGTGGCGGCGGCTGGTGACGATGACCGCGCCGTGTGACGCCGAGACCAGGTCGCCCACCGCGGCGCTGAAGTCGCTGGTGGATTCCACATTGTCCAATATGAGGAGCCAGCCGGGGTGGTGTTGGAGCCAGGCCAGTGCCCACTGGGCGAGTTCCTGGCTGGTGTGGCCGATGACGGCGTCACCGACCTGGGTGGAGGTCGCGCCGCACAGGACCCGGGCCAGGCGGGCCAGGCCATCCTGGACGTTGCCGAGGGTGTCGGCGGTGACCCAGCAGCGCAGCCGATACCGCTTCGCGTACTGGCGGGCGTAACGCAGCGCCAGTTCGCTCTTGCCCACTCCACCCAGGCCCGCGATCGACTGGGTGATCACCGCGCCGCCACCACCAGACAGGGCGTTGGCGAGACGGTCGAGTTCACTGGTCCTGCCGACGAACCGTCCACTGTCGCGGGGCGCGGGCAGCCCGACCGTTAAACCGTCGGCACAGTCGACGTCGTCGGGTCGCCGCAGCGGCGCCGCGGCGGCGTTGTACTGGGTGTTGTGGTCACCGAACTGGGCGTTGCCTTGAAGTGTCCCGATCGCGGTGGCACCCTCACCGATGGCGGTGACCCCGCCGAGTTCGGCGGCGATGTCACGAGCCAGGTCGGGATCGGCGGCAAGCGCCCGTTTGATGGCGCGGCGCAGGACCGCGCGGGCATCGGCGTCGGCGTCGTCGGCGGCCAGTTCATCCATGGCCTCACACGTCGAGGCATCGGGACCGCCGTCACCGAACACCCGCCGCCACAACCCCGCCGCCGCTTTACCCGCCGCCGACGCGCCCTGCTTGACACCCTCGACCAGCAACATGCTCCCGTACTGGACGATCCCCGCCTGCGCCTGCGACAACACCTGATCAGGCAACACCTGCAAATCCATCCACACACCCCTGAACACTCGGCAGGTCCCCAATGGTAGGCGAACGAAGCCTGCGGGCGTCCCGCCAGCGGAAACCCCCAGCGGCGGCGCGACGCGCTACGGGGCCTTGCCTCCGCGGTACTGCCACACGGTGATGCCGTCGGGTGTGGGGCAGGCGAGGTGGGTGCCCTCGGTGACGCATTGGGGGAAGACCTGGCGCATGCCGAGCTCGCGGGTGGAGGCGTCGGCGGCGTCGAGGCCGGTGAAGAAGTGCTTCTCGATGGGCAGGGAGGGGTCGTTGCCCGGGGCGCGGGGGTAATCGAGGAAGGTGCCGCGGTCGATGGGGCGGAAGACGCCGGGTTTGGGGCCGCCCAGGGGTTCGAGCTTGGCGTCCAGGAGCTGGGTCGAGTAGGCGCCCTCGTGGTAGTCGATGACGGCGGTGGTGGTTCCGGCGGCGTAGATGTCGCTGACCACCTCGTCGCCGTCGTTTTGCCACAGTGGAGGGGCGTCGGGGTGGGCGAAGTCGATGATGACGGCGCCGGTGGCGCCCCACTTGTCGTCGCGGACGCACACGCGGGTCTTGCCACACTGGACGATCTTGAGCGGGTTGTGGCCCGAGCGCAGGGATTCCCAGCGGCCCTTCTCGGCGAAGCCGTGGGCGATGTCGCGCATCGTGACGGTGTAGGTGCCGTCGCCGTTGGGCTTGGCGTCGAACATCATGCCCTGGAAGGCCGTGGCCACCGTGCCGCCGGCGTCGGTCGAGGCGGACGACACCGCGTCGCCCGACGCCGCGTCGACCCTCCACACTGTGCCGTCGGCGCCGTGGACCAGGAGGCGCTTGGGGTCTTGGGGGCTGGCGCGGCCGGGTTGGGCGGTGAAGTCCTTCCAGGTGGCCTCGGTGTCGAGCCCGACCACCGTGGAGTCGTAGTCCTGGGTCCAGGCCTGGGTTCCGTCGGCGTTGAACGCCGTGACGGTGTGGGTGTTCTTGACGAAGGCGACGACCCGGGAGCCGACGTTCTTGATCTCGATGCCGCCGTCGAGGTCGACGATCTTTCGCGAGGATCCGGTGGCGGGGTCGAGGAAGTTGAGCACGCCGGCGTCGGTGTCGGCGGTGTAGAGCAGGTGGTGGCCCGCGCGCAGCGCCAGGCCGACCGGGGAGTCGATGGGTTTTGTCCACTTTCGCTTGCCGGTGGCCAGATCCACGGCGGTGGCGCGAAACGAGCCGTCGTCGTCGGTCTGGGCGAAGTAGGCGACGCCGTCGGCGGTGACGGGTTCGGGGGTGTCGCCGCGGTCGGTGTCGTCCTGGCCGTCGAACGCGACGGGATCGCCGTGCTGGGCGAGCTTGTGGAGATTCGACACGCCGGCGGCGGAGTCGGGGTCGTTGCCGTTGGTGGCGGCGGCGTTGAGATACCAGACGAGCCCGCCGCCGGAGGCCGCCAGCACCAGGGCCAGCGCGGCGGCGAGTGTCCACTTGGGCCAGCGGCGGCGCTTGGGCCGGGACCACAGCGTGGTGGGGGGCAGCAGGCGCTTGGGCTTGCGGGGCACGGGAACCGCGGCGGTGTCGGGGTCGACGTGGACGGCGCGGCACGCCTCGGCGAACTCGGCGGCGGTGCCGTGGCGCTCGGCGGGCCGCTTGGCCAGGGCCCGCATCACCACCTCGGCGACCTCGGACGGCACCTCGTCGGGCAGGGGGGTGGGGTCGTGGTGCAGGTGTCCCGTGAGGAGTGACGCGGGGGTGTTGCCCGCGTAGGGGAGCTTGCCGCTGAGGGTCTCGTAGGTGACCACGCCGAGCGCGTAGACGTCGGAGGCGGAGGTGATCCGTTCCCCCTGCAGCTGTTCGGGGGACACATAGGGCAGCGAGCCCATGAAACGTCCCGTGGACGTGATGTCACCGTCTCCGTAGGACTGCGAGATGCCGAAGTCGACGAGCTTGACGGTGTCGCCGCGCACCAGGATGTTGCTGGGCTTGATGTCGCGGTGGACGATGCCGTGCTGGTGGGCGGCGTCGAGGGCCTCGGCGACCGAGGCCATCAGGGGCAGCGCCTCGGCGGCCGACAGGGTGCCGCGGTCGTTGAGGATCTCGCGCAGCGAGGTCCCCTCGGCGTACTCCATGACCAGATACGCCACGGGCTCGTCGTCGATGGTGGTGTCGACGAAGTCGTACAGCCCCACCACCCCGGGGTGCCGCACCGCCCCGACGGCGCGCGCCTCCCGCGCGAACCGCAGCCGGAACTCCTCGTCGCGGGCCAGGTGGGGGTGCAGCACCTTGAGCGCTACGGTGCGTTCGATGCGGACGTCCTTGGCGCGCCACACCGTCCCCATGCCGCCGTTGCCCGCCTCGGCCTCGAGCCGATAGCGTTCGTCCAGCATCTGGCCGGGCCGCATCCGCCGACCTTTCCGTAGGGGGTGGTTTCGCCGATCATGCAGTTTAGCGAGTGGCGCGCGGCGCCCGGTCGGCTCGAACGTCGGCCCGGTTGCCCAAATGCGCCAATCCGACAAGACGGATTTCTGTCACAATCGATGACTTCCCGCATCGTGAGATTCAAATAGGGAGATACATGGGTGCGACGAATCGTGGCCGGCTGTGGTGGGGCGTCTCGGTGGCCGTGGCGGTGGTGATCGCGGCGGCGGTGGCGATCGCGGTCGTTCCGCGGTCGGACACGGCCCACCTGAGCGATACCCCCGGCAAGTCCGCCGAGACGACCGTTGACAAGGCGACCACGTGGAGGATCGTGCACGGAGACGGCAAGCTCGGGGGGACGCTTGAGACGCTGACCATCGCGGACGGCGAGCACGGCTGGGCGTTCGGCAACACCGACGCCGAGGACGACAAGCACACGCGCATCGACGGCTGGGACGGAAAGAAGTGGACGGCCGAGAAGGTGCCGAGTGGATCCACGGTGACCCCCGAGTTCGCCGACGCGTCCAGCCCGACGAACGTGTGGGCCGCCGGTGAGGTCGGTGACAAGACCCAACTGCTGCACTACAACGGAAAGAGCTGGACACCGTCCGCCTTCGACGGCGGCGTCCTCGATGTCGAGGCGGTGTCGTCCACGGACGTGTGGGCCCTGTCGCCGAACGCCAGCGGCGACATGGGTGCCAAGCACTTCAACGGCACCACGTGGAGCGACGCGCCGGAGCCATCCATGTTGTTCCCTGAGAATACGGCGCTCACTTCCCTTGGGCCAAACGAGCTGTACGCCGCGGGCACGAGCGACGACGACATGCCGACCGTCGAGAAGTTCGACGGTACGAAGTGGACCTCAATGGGGGTTCCGAAGGACGTCAAGGGATACTGCGAGGCACGATTCGACGACATCTTCGCGCGCTCGTCCGATGACATCTGGGCGTCGGGCATCAACGACTGCAGCGGCGGCGACGGCACCGAGCAAGAGGGCCTGGTGGCGCACTGGACCGGCGAGAAGTGGGACGTCACCATCGACCACAAGGGCGGGGAATACGCCAGTCTGGCCGATGACGGCGCCGGCGGCGTCTGGCTGGCCGACTTTTACAAGCTCGTCCACATGGCAGCCAACGGCAAGATCACCCGCCTCGGCTTTGAGAGGGCGAAACAAACCCAGACGGTGTTCGTGCGCAACGTCCCGGGTTCCATCAAGATGCTGGCCGCCGGGGCATGCATCTACGGTGGCCCTCCCGACTTCGGCGCCGTGTGGGGTTACGGATTCTGACGGTCGCGCCCGCGTTCAGCCCGCCGCGCGATCGTTGACCGCCGCGGCCATCCGGTACACCGCCTCGGTGAGGATCTCCGGGGAGGTGGCCAGGTTGAGGCGGGCGTGCCCCTTGCCCTCCTCGCCGAACATGGTGCCCGGCGTCAGCGCCACCCGGCCCGTCTCGGCCAGGAACTCGGCGGGGTCGTCGCCCAGGTCGTAGGCGGTGAAGTCCAGCCAGGTCAGGTAGGTGCCGCGCGGCTCGTGGTAGCCGACGTCGGTCAGCTCCTCGAACAGCAGGTCGCCCAGCAGGCGCGCGTTGTCGGCGATGCCGCGGCGCAGCGCGTCGAGCCACTCCTCGCCGTGGTCGTACGCGGCCTGGCTGGCGATCACGCCGAACAGGCCCGCGTTCTCCGCGTAGTCCTCCTCCAGGCGCGGGACGTCGGCCTCGGGCCCGGGCAGCAGCATCGCCGCCTTCAGCCCGGCCAGGTTCCACGCCTTGGACGCCGCGACCATCGTGAACCCGCGCGCCGACGCCTCGGTGTCGAGCGAGGCGAAGGGGACGTGCGGCACGCCCGGCGCGGTGAGCGGGGCGTGGATCTCGTCGGCGATCACGCGGACGTCGTAGCGGTGCGCCAGCTCGGCGATCGCCAGCAGGTCCTCGCGCTCGTACACCACGCCGCAGGGGTTGTGGGGATTGCACAGTAGATAGGCCGCGGGCCCGGCGGCGAAGTCGCTCTCCAGGCGGTCGAGGTCGAGCTCGTACCCGAAGACGGTGCGCCGCAACGGCGACGGCGCCACCTTCAGCCCGTGCTGGCGAATCCACGCGAAGAACGGCGGGTACACGGGGGTGTTGATCACGACGGTCTCGCCGGGCTGGACGATCGCGCCCAGCGCGGCCAGGGCGCCGGCGGCCACGTCCGGGCACAGCAGCACCGACGCGGGGTCGACGTCCCAGTTCCAGCGCCGCTTGGCGAAGCCCGCGAAGGCGGAGGGAAGCCCGTCGGAGTTGGCGTATCCGGTGTCGCCCAGGGCAACCGCGGTGGCCAGGGCGTCACGGATCGGCGGCGCCAGCGGAGTGTCCATTTCGGCCACCCACAGTGGCAGCACGTCGGGGTCGTAGGCGCGCCACTTCACGCTGCGGCGCCGCCGCAGCTCGTCAAGGGTCAGTTCTTCGAGGGGTGAAGACATGGGGTGGATTGTGCCAGTAAACGCCGCGCCCGGCATCTCACACGGTGGCATAGCGGGCGAGCGTCACGCCCGAGGTGAAGCCCTTGACCTCCTCGAGCCGCAACCGCGGTACCTCCAGCCCCTCGGGAAACAGCCGCCGACCACGGCCCTGGACGGCGGGGTACGTGAAGAGGCGGTACTCGTCGACCAGGCCCGCCGCGATCACGGCGTGGCACAGCCGGATGCTTCCCGTCAGCACGATGTCCTTGCCCGACAGGCGTTTCAGCGCGTCGACCTCCGCGGCGACCTCCCCGTTGACGACGGTGGTGTTCTCCCAGCCCGGTTCGGTCAGCGTGGACGACACGACGTACTTGTCGACCTGGTTGAGGTAGGCGCTGATGCCCGAGGTGTCGTCGGTGAGGGTGGGCCAGTAGCCGCGGAAGTCCTCGAACGTCTGCCGCCCGACCAGCAGGCCGTCGGCCTGGGAGTCCTGGCGGTGGATCTCAGCGATCAGGTCGGATTGGTCGATCTCGGTCTGTCCCTGCGGGCTGAACCAGTCGCCGAGGAACTCGATCGATCCGTCGAGGGAGATGTTCTGCGTGACGACGAGTTTGCGCATGGCGAGGATCCTCTCGTATCGAAGCTGTCGACGGGTAGACCCTCGCCGATCCCGAAACTCATCGGTGCCGCGCTGATCTTTCTCAATCCATTCACGATAGTTGATGTGTAAACGGTTTAGGTGTAACCTATCGGCATGGCGTCGACCGACTACCGAGAACTCATGCGCCACCTGCACCGCGCCGCACTGCTCAGCGAGCGCGCGGGCGAGCGCATGTTCACCAGGCGCATCGGCATCGGGCGCACCCAGCTGCTGGTGCTGCGCACCATCGCCGAGGCGGGGGACAAACCGCCCACCCAGCAGGCGATCGCCGACCACCTCAGTCTCACCAAGGGCGCGGTGAGCCGGCAGGTCGACGGCGCGCGGCGCCACGGATGGCTCGAGGTGGCCGAGTCGCCTCGCTCGCGGCGCGAGAAGTCCCTGCGGCTCACCGCGGCGGGACGCGCGCTGCTGGACGAGGGCCTCGCCGTTCAGCGCGAATACGAACGCGCCACCGACACCCACATCAGCGCGGCCGACCTGGCCGCCTCGGTGCGCACCCTCAAGACCATCTGCGAACTGCTCGAAAGGGAGGAACACTCGTGAACATCGCCATCGTGTTGGGCAGCAGCCGTCCGGGGCGGCTCGGGGAACGCGTGTGCCGCATGGTGAGGCGGCTGTCGTCCACCGTGGAGGCCGACTTCACCGTCATCGACGTCGGCGGCTACGACCTGCCGTTCTTCGACGAGCCGATCGCGCCGCTGGCCAACCCCGACCGCCAGACCTCCGCACCCGCGCGACGGTTCCTGGACGACATGGCCGCCGCCGACGGCTACGTCTTCCTGACGCCCGAATACAACTACGCCCCACCCGCGGTCCTGAAGAACGCCTTGGATTTCCTCGCCACCGAGGCGGAGGGAAAACCCGCGCTGATCGTGTCGTATTCCAGCACCCCGCACGGCGGCACCATCGCCGGGCAGCAACTTCGCATCGTGCTCGGCAAGCTCGGCATGCTGCCGTTGCCCAAGAGCCTCCCGTTGGCGCACGCCGACGTCCTGCTCGACCCCGAGGGGCGATTCACCGAGGAATCACGGTGGATCACCCGGATCTCGACATTCATACCGTCCGCATTGGACGACCTGGCGAATCACGCCAGGGTGTTGCGCCAGTTGCGGAAGCCCTAGCCCGTCCTCGCCGAGCCGACGACCGGCTAGGGCCTGTTGGGGAACTCATTTCCGTGGCGAGCGGCGTCCCGTCGAGTGCGTGGCAAGGCGGAGGTGCGCCCGCATACCGGGTGTTGTATGCGGGCGTGCCGACAACGCGGCCAGGCGCCGTCGGGGCGGCGCGCAGCGGGAAACGGGGTTCCCCAACAGGCCCTAACCCGCGACCACGTCCGCGCCGATGTCCGCTATGGACACGGTCCCGGCCAGCGTCATGGCGTGCCCCAGTTCCTCGTCGAGGTCGCCGAGCAGCCGCCGCACCCCGCTCTCGCCGTTGACGGCCAGCGCCCACAGCACGGGCCGCCCGAGCAGCACGGCGCGGGCGCCCATCGCCAGCGCGGCCAGGGCGTGGACACCGCGCCGCACGCCGCCGTCGACGTACACCTCGACGCCGGTGCCGTCGAGCGCGGCGACCACCTCGGGCAGCGCCCGCGCGGTCGGTATCGCCTGGTCGAGCTGGCGCCCGCCGTGGTTGGACACGATCACCGCGGCGGCCCCGGCGTCGGCACAGGCCCGCGCGTCGTCGCCGCGCAGCACCCCCTTGACGATCACGGGGAGCCCGACGGCGTCGCGCAGCCACGCGATGTCGGCGAAGGTGAGGTCGGCCGCCTTGTCGAGCGTCCCGGAGTCCAGGCGCTCGGCGTCGATGTTGGCCAGCAGCTGGTCGTCGCTCACCAGGTCCCACACGCTGTCGCCGCTGGTTTCCTTGTGCCCCACCACGGGCGTGTCGGCGGTGAGCACGATCGCGGTGGCTCCCGCCTCGCGCGCGGCGTACAGCAGGCGGGCGCTGAGCTCGCGGTCGCGCATGATGTACCCCTGGATCCACCAGGGCGCGCCCGCCGCGCCGATGTCGCGAAACGCGGTGCCGGCGTTGCTGGACACGCACATCAGCGAGCCCGACGCCTTGGCCGCCCGGGCCACCGCGGACTCACCGTCCGGGTGGGCGAGCCGTTGCAGCGTGGATGGCGCTATCAGGAACGGCGACGCCACCGGCTGTCCCGCAACGGTTGTCGTCAGCGACACCCGGGACACGTCGCGCAGGATCCGGGGCCGCAGCCGCACCGCCTCCCACGCGGCGACGGCCTCGGACGCGGAAATGCCCGGTCCGGCGCCCTGCCGAAAGTATTCGGCCGCCGGACCGGGCACGATCGCCTCGGCGCGGGATTCCAGTTCGTCAATCCATCTCACGGTTGTCCATGGTGTCCCACGGAGCCGCCGTCCCGCACGCGATTTACATCAGCCGCAGTGTTCGAAGCCGCTGGTGTAGTTGCTGGAGCCGACCGATCCGCCCCACTTCACGCAGGTCTTCTTGGCCGACTTCTTCACCGGACCGGCGTAGTACTTGAAGCTGCCGGAGTTGGTGGATCGCTTGCCGTTCTTCGGTTCCAGGAAGGCCGAGGCCGCGCTGGACTTGCCGATGCTGGTGTTCTTGATGGTCGCCACGCAGTTGTAGCCATTGCCGGAGTTGTACATCAGGTAGACCCGGCCCGCCTTGCCCAGGGCCTGGGAGTCGACGGTCTTGTAGCCGCTGCCGCAGGCGTCGGAGGCGGTGTACGGGTTGCCGCTGGAGCCGCCACAGGTGTTCTTGCTCTTGAACGGCGTGTGGCCGTAGTAGGGCACCTGCTTGCCGCCGACGACGACCTTCTCGACGTGGTTGTTGTAGCGCTCCTCGAAGTGCAGGTGAGGACCGGAGACGTGCCCGGTGGAGCCGACGTGGCCGATGGCGCCGCCCTGGCCGACCTTGCTGCCGACGTGCACGCTCATGTTCTTCAGGTGCGCGTAGAACGTGGTCCAGCCGCCGCCGTGGTCGACGATGACGAGGTTGCCGTAGCCGGTGCCGGACATGGTGCCGGCGTGGATCACCTTGCCGGCGGCCGCGGCGGCGACGGGGGTGCCGTCGATCTGGTGTCCGCCATAGCTTTGCCAGTCAACGGCGAGCTGAGGGCTGTGGCCCGTGAAGGTGGCGGCCTGCCAGGTCTGTCCGCAGTGGAACGGCATCTGGAAGGCGGGCTTGGAGGTGGTGTTGACGTCAGCCTGGGCGAATACCGGGATGGTCGCCGCGGCGATCAGGGCTACCGCCGCGGACAGACCGAGCAACCAGCGCTTCTTTTTGAGGATTCCGGGTAGTTTTACTTTTGGCATTTCACTCTCCTTGGGGGTTTGTGAACGGGCACAGGATATGAAACCCAGCCAACGCACATTCGATCCATAATGCGCCGTATACCCGCCGAACGGGGATTGTTCGGCGGGTATGTCCGATCGGTTCAGCCGCAGTGTTCGAACGGGCTGGTGTAGGTGGTCGATCCGTAGGAACCGCCCCAGCGCACGCACGTGCCCTTGGCGGTGACCTTCACCGGGCCCGCGTAGTAGGTGAAGCTGCCGGAGTCGGTGGCGCGGGTGCCGCCCTGTGGTTCGACGAACGCCGAGGTGGCGCTGGCGGTGCCGACGTTCTTGTGCTTGATGGTCACCGCGCAGTTGGAACCGGTGGAGGAGTTGTACAGCAGGTACACCTGCGCCACATTGGACAGCGCCGCGGAGTCGACGACGCCGTAGCCGCTGCCGCACAGCTTCTGGGAGCTGTAGATGTTGGCGCCGCAGTAGTTCTTGGACGTGAACGGCGTGTGCGCGTAGTACGGCACGGCGGCGCCGTCGATGACGACCTTCTGGGTGACGTCGTTGTACCGCTCCTCGAAGTGCAGGTGCGGTCCGGTGACCTGGCCGGTCTGTCCGACGTAGCCGATCCGGGTGCCGAGGTCCACATAGTCGCCGACGGCCACGGTCATGCTGTCCAGGTGGGCATAGCGGGTGGTCCAGCCGCCGCCGTGGTCGACGATGACCAGGTTGCCGTACCCGGTGCCGGACATGGTCCCGGCGTGGGTGACCTTTCCCGCGGCGGCCGAGGCCACCGGGGTTCCCTTGATATTGGTTCCCTGGAAGTCAACGGCCAGTTGGGGACTGTGGGTAGAGAACGTGGCGGCCGTCCAGGTCTCGCCGCAGCGGAAGGGCATCTTGAACGCCGGGGCGGCCTGGGCGGTGACGTCGGCGTGGGCGATCGAGGGCGCGATCGCGGTGGCCGCGAGGGCGAGGGCGGACAGCAGGCCGATCAGCCAGCGTCGCTTGGTACGGGGCATGGCAACACTCCAAAGTCATCGGCCGGGCGAGCCGAATGAGCAGGGGTATCACATATAGCCAATGGCCGAATAAGTCGCCCACAATGCCCGGTATGCCCCGAACGGGGATCACGGTTTGTACGGCTTGACGCAGTAGACGTACTTGTCGCCGCTCCCCGAAAGGGACTGCCCGTCCGGGTCGGGGCACTCCTTGGCGTCAGTGACGATCTTGGTCACCTCCAGGTCGCGGGCCGTGGCGTCGTCGCAGTCGATCCGCTTGATCGCCTTCTTGGTCGACGACGGCATTCGCAGACAGTCGCCCACCTCATAGGACGCGGCGGGGTGCGAGCTTTCGGGCGGTGGAGTGCAATCGGTCCCCGACACCGTGTTCAGATAGCCGCAGGCGGGCGTCGGGTCGGTCCAGGGGAGCCTGCCGTCGTTGGCCAGCAGGACGGCGGCGACGCCCCCGGTCAGCACCACGACGGCCAGCACCGCGACGATCACGATCAGCGGTCGGTTGCCGCGCCGGGGCGGCGGCGGTGGTGGGTACGTCATGCGGCCAAGCTATCCCTTGACCGCCCCCGCCGTCAGGCCGCCCACGATGTAGCGCTGGAGGAAACCGAACACCGCCACCGTGGGGATGGCGGTGAGGAGCGTTCCGGCACAGAACATCCCGAAGTTCGCCTCGCGCGAGTTCGACGCCACCATGCCCGCCAGGCCGACCGCCAGGGTCTTGGAGTCGGGGTCGGTGAGGAAGACGCTGGCGAAGATGTACTCGTTGACGATGCCGATGAACGCCAGCAGGCCCGAGATCGCCAGGATCGGCGTCACCAGGGGCAGGATGATCCGGAAGAACACCTGCGCGTGGGTGGCGCCGTCCATGATGGCCGATTCGTCGAGCTCGATGGGAACGGTGTCGAAGAAGCCCTTCATCAGCCAGGTGTTGACGCCCAGCGCCCCGCCCAGATAGACCAGGATCAGCCCCGAGGGGGTGTTGAATCCGAATTGCGGCCAATAATCGCCGACCGTGGAGAACATCAAATAGATGGCCACAATCGCCAGAAATTGCGGAAACATCTGAATCAACAACAGGCTGAGCAGCCCCACCCGGCGTCCGGCGAATCTGAAGCGGCTGAAGGCGAACGCCGCGGCGGCCGACAGCAGCACCGACGACACCACGGTGAGCACCGCGATCATCAGGGTGTTGCCGTACCAGGAGGCGAACGGCGTGTCGGAGAACAGCTGCGCGAAGTTGGACGCCGACACGCCGTGGGAGGGGAGCAGCGACGTCGACGACAGCGTCCCCAACGGATTGAAGGCGCTGGAGACGACGAAGACGATCGGGGTGAGCGCGAAGATCGTCACGGCGATCGCGACCAGGTGCCGCCAGCCGAAGGTCCTGAGCCACTTCATCGGTACACCTCTTCGTGGCGGCGGGTGGTGCGGAAGCTGATCGCCGAGATCACGGCGACGATGAGGAAGATGAATACGCTGATGGCCGCGGCGAAGCCGTAATCGGCGCCGCCGCCGCCGAAGGCCAGCGAGTACGTATAGGTGATGAGCAGGTCGGTGCCGCCCGCCGCCGCCGAACCCGAGTTGAACGGGGCGCCGGCCGTGGTGAGCTGGATGACGTTGAAGTTGTTGAAGTTCAACGCGAAGGACGAGATCAGCAGCGGCGTCAGCGCGATCAGGATCAACGGCAGCGTGACCTTGCGGAAGCGCTGGCCCGCCGAGGCGCCATCCACTGTGGCGGCGTCCATGGAGTCCTGCGGGATGGCCTGCAGCGCACCGGTCGTGATGAGGAACATGTACGGAAAGCCCAGCCACAGATTGATGAGGATGACCGCGGCGCGGGCGCTGGTGGTGTGGCCGAACCACTCGATGTGCAGGCCCAACAGCGAGTTCAACAGTCCATAGTCGGCATTGAACATGTCGCGCCACACCAGCAGCATCCCGAAGGCGGGCATCGCGTAGGGCAGCACGATCGCGGCGCGGTACAGCTTGCGCGCCCGCAGCTTCGGGTGGTTGAGGGCCAGTGCGCACACCAGGCCGAGCGCGAACGTGAGCAACACCGAGGCCACCGCGAACACCAGGTCCCACACGAGGATGCCCAGGAACGGCCCGCGCACGCTCGGGTCGGTCAGCACCTTGACGAAGTTGGACGCGCCGATGTTGACGCGCCAGCCCTGGGCCAGGGCCTTGCCGTGGGCATCGACGAAGCGCCCCTTGGCGTTGTCGGCGGTCCAGCGGTGGTGGGTCTTGACGTCGGTGACGCAGTCGCAGTCGGAGTGATAGACGCGGGTGGCCCTGCCCTCGTACGCGGTGGAGATGCCGCTGGCCCGGATGCCCTTGCCGTGGCCGGTGGGCACCGCCAGGCCGCTGATCTCGGCGTCGCGGGAGGCGATCTGCGTGGCGCTCAGGACCCGGAAGCCCTTGGCCGACACGATCTTGTCGCCGACGCGCCTCACCCGGTCGGCGTCCAGCGTGGACAGGCCCTCGCGGTCGCCGGAGTATGCCCTGCCCTTGGCGTCGGACAGCAGGAAGGTGAGCTCGCCGCTGGAGCTGTTGACCGCTGGGGTGAGGGTGTAGGTGGGGGAGCCGTCCACCTGCTCCACCGAGGCGGCTTCCACAAAGGCGATGGTGTCGGCCTTGTCGCCGCGGTGCCCGTCGCCGAAGTTGGTGGTGGCGGTGGACACGGTGATGAGCACCGGCACCACCTGGAACGCCAGCAGCAGCAGGGTTCCGGGGAACAGGTACTTGGCGGCCAGCCGCCTGGGCGACAGGTACACATAGAACAGCGCGGCGGTCGCGGCGACCACGATCGCGGTGCCGACCCAGTCGCGGGCGCCGATCAGGGGCATAAGCGCCCATACCGCCACGGCCGCCGACAGCGACAGCACCGCGATCTTGACGAGCAGTCCCGCGGTGGTGCCGCTGCCGGTGGAACGCACAGCAGCCATTGCCTACTTGTTCTTCTTGATCGCGTCGGAGATCGACTTGGCGGCGTCCTTGATGGACTTCGTCGGGTCCTTGCCGTCGAGGACGGCGGCCTCGGCCTTGCCGAAGGGATCCCACACCGCCGACATCTCCGGAATGGACGGAAGGATGTCGCCGCCCTTGGCGGCGGCGAGGAACGCCGCCACGTCGGGGTCGGACTTGCTCACCGACTGGTAGACGCTGGTCGACGCGGGGATCCGCGGGTCGGCCTTGTACAGCGCCTTGGACAGCTTGTCGGTGGAGGCGTAGTTGGTGACGAACTCCGAGGCCATCGTCTTGTGCTTGCCCTTGCTGGCGGCGTAGAACGCCTGCACCCCAACGAATGGCGTGGCCGCCTTGCCGCCGGAGAAGCCCGGTATCGCCGAGACCTCGTAGTCGAACCCGGCCTTCTTGACCTTGGGAAGCGCCCACTGGCCCGAGATCAGGTAGGGCGTCTTGCCCTCGGTGAACAGCGGAATCGCGTTGTCGGCGTTGATCGACGTCTTCATCACCTTGTCGGCGCCGAGCTTGGCGATCTTCTTGAACGCCGCCACGGCGCCCGGTTTGGACAGTCCCAGGTCGCTCGGGTCGTATTCGCCGGATTTGTTGGTGCCGAACAGGTACCCGCCGCCGGAGGCGAAGAACGGGTACATGTGGTACGGGTCCCCCTTGTCTCCCACCTGGACCGACAGGACGTCCTTGGCCTTGTGCTTGGCGACCAGTTTCCTGCCGGTGGACGTGAGGTCCTCGATGGTCTTCGGCGCCTTGGGGGCCAGCTTGGTGTTGCGGATCAGGGCGAGGTTCTCGCGGGCGTAGGGCGTGCCGTAGATCTTGCCGTCGTAGGTGACGGCCTTGAGCGTCACCGGGTCGAGGGCGTCCTTTTGCTTCTGGCTGAGCTGGACGGGGTCGATGGTGCCGTTTTGGACCAGGTTGCCGATCCAGTCGTGGGCGGCGACCAGAACGTCGGGGCCTTCGTTCTGCTGGGAGGCGTCGATGAAGTCCTTCTGCAGGTCGTCGGGGGAGTGGGTCTCCACCTTCACCTTGATGCCGTTGGCCTTGCCGAACTCCTCGGCGAAGGGCTTCAGGACCTTGCCGCGGACGTCGTCGGCCCAGATGACCAGGCCGGTCTTTCCGGACTTGTCGCCGCCGGCGGCGGCGGAACATCCGGTGAGTGTGAGCGAAAGAGCGGCTGCCGCCGCGATCACGGCGCGGGTGCTGCGCATGACCTCTCCTTATGTCTGGGGTGTCACGCACCATAGCAAGAGTTTTCAATATTTGGAAGACCTTGCGTGCTCATTGTTTTCAATTTGCAAATGAGTTACAGTCGCTTGCATGCGAGCCCGACTGTCCGATATCGCCCGTCACGCCGGCGTCAGCGAGGCCACCGTCTCCCGGGTCCTCAATGACCGCCCCGGCGTCGGCGCCTCGACCCGGCAGGCGGTGCTGACCGCGCTGGACGTGTTGGGCTACGAGCGCCCCGCCGCGCTGCGCCAGCACTCCGCGGGCCTGATCGGCCTGGTGGTGCCGGAACTGGAGAACCCGATCTTCCCGCTGTTCGCCCAGGCGATCAGCACCGAGCTGTCGGCCGGCGGGTACACCCCGGTGCTGTGCACCCAAAGCCCCGGCGGCGTCACCGAGGACGAATACGTCGAGATGCTGCGGGAGCGCCGGGTGGCGGGCATCGTGTTCGTCTCCGGCCTGCACGCCGACACCACCGCCGACCCCGGCCGCTACTCCAAACTGGCCGACTCGGGGCTGCCCCTGGTGTTCGTCAACGGCTATGTGGACGAACTTCCCTCGCCCTGCTTCTCCGCCGACGACGCCATCGCCGCCACCCTCGGCGTGGAGCACCTGGTCTCGCTGGGACACCGCCGCATCGGCCTGATCTCCGGCCCCGAGCGCTTCGTTCCGGTGCAGCGCAAGCGGTCGGGCTATGTCGAGGCGATGTCCGGCGTCGGCGAACCCCTGGTCGAGCTCACCATGTTCGGCGTGGAGGGTGGCGCGGCCGCCGCCGCCCGGCTGCTGGACGCCGGCGCCACCGGGATCATCTGCGGCTCCGACCTGATGGCGCTGGGCGCGATCCGTGAGGCGCGCAGCCGCGGGATGGCCATCCCCGGGGACGTGTCCATCGTGGGCTATGACGACTCGCCCCTGATCGGCTACACCGACCCGCCGCTGACCACGGTGCGGCAACCGGCGCGCGCCATGTCGATCGCGGCGGTGCGCGCCCTGCTGGACGAGATCGCCGGACAGGCGGTTCCGTCCACCGAGTACCTGTTTCGTCCCGAGCTCGTGGTGCGGTCGTCGACCGGCGCGGCACCGAACACATAGGAGGAACCCATGTCGCAGTGGTGGCGTGACGCCGTCATCTACCAGGTGTACCCGCGCAGCTTCGCCGACACTAACGGCGACGGGATCGGCGACCTGGCGGGCATTCGGGACCGGATGGGCTACCTGTCACAGCTGGGCATCGACGCGATCTGGCTGTCGCCCTTCTACACCTCGCCCATGAAGGACGGCGGCTACGACGTCGCCGACTTCCGCGACGTGGACCCGATGTTCGGCACCCTGGCCGACTTCGACGCCCTGGTGGCCGCGGCGCATGCCAAGGGCATCAAGGTGATCGTGGACATCGTCCCCAATCACTCCTCCAGCGACCACGCGTGGTTCTCCGCGGCGCTGGCGGCCGGGCCCGGATCGCCCGAGCGCGCCCGCTACCACTTCCGCGACGGCACGGACGGCCCCCCGAACAACTGGCAGTCCTATTTCGGCGGTGGCGCCTGGCGGCGGCTGCCCGACGGCCAGTGGTACCTGCACATGTTCGACGACAGCCAGCCCGACCTCAACTGGGATAACCCCGAGGTGCGCGACTACTTCCTTGGCACGCTGCGCTTCTGGCTGGATCGCGGAGCCGACGGCTTCCGCGTCGACGTGGCCCACGGCCTGGTCAAGGCGCCCGGTCTGCCCGACGCGGAGGAGGAGGCCGCGCCCTCGGAGAGCGCACCCGCCCCGTACCGCGACCAGGACGGCGTGCATGAGATCTACCGCGACTGGCGCCGCGTCCTCGACTCCTACGACGGCGACCGGATGGCGGTCGCCGAGGCCTGGGTGGACAGTCCCGAACATCGCTCCCGCTACGTGCGCGCCGACGAGCTCCACCAGGCGTTCAACTTCGATCTGCTGCAGGCGGGCTTCTCCGCCACCGACTTCCGCAAGGTGATCGACGCCGAGCTGGCCACCTCCGGGACCGTCGGCGCCCCCGCCACCTGGGTGCTGTCCAATCACGACCGCAAGCGCCACGCCACCCGCTACGGCGGCGGCGCGGTCGGCCTGGACCGGGCCCGCGCGGCCAGCCTGCTGATGCTGGCCCTGCCGGGATCGTCCTATCTGTACCAGGGTGAGGAGCTCGGCCTCTTCGAGTACGAGGACCTCCCCGACTCCGCCCGCCAGGACCCGGTCTGGGAACGCAGCGGCCACACCGACCCCGGCCGCGACGGCTGCCGGGTTCCCTTGCCCTGGAAGGCGACCGGTCCCTCGCTCGGCTTCGGCTCGGCCCCCGGCTGGCTCCCGCAGCCCGCCGGCTTCGCCGAGCTGTCGGTCGAGACCCAGGACGGAACCCCGGGTTCCACGCTGGGGCTGTACCGCGCTGCCCTGCGGCTGCGCCGCCGCCACCGCCCCGCCACCCTGACCTGGAACCCGCCCGCGGGCCCCGACGTGTTGTCCTTCGCCAACGGTGCGCTCACCTGCGTCACCAACTTCGGAACGACACCGGTCGCGGTCGACGGCGAGGTGCTGCTGTCGAGCCGGCCGCTGGCCGACGGGCGGCTGCCCGCCAACGCCACCGCCTGGCTCAGCGCCTGAGCGCGGCGACGGCGGCGTCCGACGCCTCCATGACGACGGTGTGATAACTCTCGATCCGGGACAGGATCGCCTCGCGCGGCCCCTGCCTCCACTGTGGGCTGGAATAGAACGCCTCCTCCTGGGCGTCCCGCTGCTCCAGCGATGCGAAGGAGCGCATCAGGTACGCCTCCTCGAAACCGTCCTCATCGAACAGCGAGGCCCCGCAGTCCACCACCGCGATGCCGTGGGCGGCCAGCAGCGGGATGGACTCCTGCCTCATGACGCGCACGAACTCCTCGCGGGTGCCCGGCTTCAATCGATATGTGCGAATCTCCAGAATCATGGGGCGACAGTATCCGCCGCCCTAGCGGGTGGCGCGTTCCAGGCCGCGCAGCAACACCCGGCGGATGCCGGGCACCCGCATGGCGCGAATCATCGCCTCGCCCGCCCACACGTGGGCCCGGCTCGGCGGGCAGAACTGGGCCGTTCCCCTGCGGGCCAGGCCCTGGCGCCTGACGACCTCGGGGCGCGTCGCCTCCTCCCACCGCCGCAGCGCGGCGGGGACGTCGGTTTCCTCCAGGAGGTCGCCCAGGCGGTCGGCTCCCGACAGCGCCAGGGCGGCCCCGTAACCCGCGAACAGCGTCACGCACCACGCCGCGTCCCCGACCAGCACGACGCGGCCCCGGTGCCAGGCCGCCATGTCCACCTGGCTGACGGAGTCGAAGTACGCGTCCTCGGGACGACAGGACAAGCGCCGCAGCGCCTCGGGGACCGCGCCGCCCAGATCGCCGAACCTCCGCGGCAGGGCCGTCCGCGGCCCATCGTCCAGTTCGGACCTTGGGTCGGCGCAGCGGTACGCGAAGAACGCCGACGACCTGTCGGGCCCCAGGTTGATGACCGCGGCGGTGCGCCCCGGCCCGATGAAGGTGGTGCCCGCCCCCTCGGACACCGTTGACGGCGCCGAATCCAGCGGAAACGCCGCCACCATGTGCCGCAGGTCCACGAGGTGCTCGGCCTCGGGCCCGAACACCAGCGCGCGGACGCCCGAATGCAGGCCGTCGGCCCCGACGAGCAGCTCGGCGCGCTCGCGCGAGCCGTCGCTCAGCGTCGCGGTGACGCCCTCGCCGTCCTGGCTCAACGCCGAGACGGTGGTGCCGAACCGGAACCGCGCGACCGCGCGCACCGCCTCGTACAGCGCCGTCTCCAGGTCGCCGCGGAACACCGTGATCGCCCGGGCGCCCAGCGAGGCCCGGGCGACCTCGGACGGGATGGTGAACTTCTCGCTGCCGTCGGCGCGGGTCAGGATCGAGGTGAACACCCCGAGATCCTTGTCCGCCAAGGCGGGCAGGATTCCCAGCCGCCGCGCGGCGTCGTGGCCGGTCCCCAACAGGTTGACCAGGTGGCCGCCGCTGCGGCGGTGCGGGGCGCGCTCGACGATCTGCACCCGCCAGCCCGCGCGGTGCAGCCGCTGCGCCGCGGCCAGGCCGGCGATGCCGGCTCCCACCACGATCGCGCGCCTGGTCGCGGCGGTGGCGCTGTCGTTGTGTCCCATCGGGATCTCCCCACTCCTCGAGAATGAACA
>NZ_DASQPW010000053.1:0-44044 GCF_035643755.1 Stackebrandtia sp.
CCGCCGGCTTGGACCTGCGGCCCATCACGCTGCTGCAACCCCGCTACGGGTACACCCCGGACTTCCTGGCGCCCCCGCCCGAGGGCCCGGACACCACCATCGACGCCGAACTCGACCGCGTCGCCGCCACCCCGCCGCACCAAGTGCGCGAGGAGATCGACCGCGCCCTGGCCGACGCGCCCGCCGCCGGCGGCACCGCCACCGCCCGCTGGCTGCGCGGCGACCCCGAGCGGGTGCGCGACGGCCTGGTCGAGTTGATCCGCGTCGCCTGGGACGGCCTGGTGGCGCCGGTGTGGCCCCGCGTGCGGGCGCTGCTGGATGCCGACGTGGCCTTCCAATCCCGGCATCTGGCCGCCGGCGGACTGGACCGGCTGTTCGCCGAGCTGCACCCCGCGCTGTCCTGGAAGGACAACGTGTTGACCCGTCGCCGCGGCGACGACGAGCACCGCGAGCTGCGCGGCGAGGGCCTGGTGCTGATGCCCAGCGCGTTCAAATGGGACCAGGTCGTCGTGATCGTCGACGCGCCGTGGCAGCCCACGGTGGTGTACCCCGCCCGCGGCCTCGGCGCGCTGTGGCAATCCGACGCGGGCCGCACCGGCGAGGCGCTGACCCGGCTGCTGGGACGCACCCGCGCCCAGCTGCTGGCGGGCCTGGCCGAACCGGCGTCCACCACCTGGCTGGCGCACCGCTTCGCGCTGTCGCCGGGGACCGTGTCGGGGCACCTGGCGATCCTGCGCGACGCCGGGCTGGCGGTCGGCGAACGCCGCCGCCACGAGATCCGCTACCGCCGCACCCCGCTGGGCGAGGCGCTGATCGGCGGCACCACGTAGGTCCCGGGCGGCGGCCCCGCCGACGGCGATCAGTCGTCGTCGTGGTGGTGGTCGTGGCTGTCGTCGTGGTCGTCCCTGTCGGCGGTGTTGTCGACGACCTTGCCGCTGGTGGCGTCGACCGTCACGTCGCGCTCCGTTCCCTTGGAGGTGACGATGTCGACCTCCCACACCGGCTTGTCCTTGGTGCCCGACAACTCCACGGAGGTGACGGTGCCGCCGCTGACCTCCCCGGCGGCGGTGTCGGCGGCCTCGGCGAGGCCCACCTTGGTGTCGAGCGGCGGGGTCGCCTCGTCCGCCTCGTCGCGGTCGTCGGAGTCGTGATCGGCGTGGGTGCTCGCGGTGTCGTCGTCGCCGTCGGCGAAGGCCGCGGTGGCGGCGACACCGCCGCCCACCACCAGCAGACCGGCGGCGGCCGCGCCGATCACCAGTCCGCGTCGTGCCGTCGAGCTGAGCTTCTTCATCGGGGGCTCCCTTGTCTGTTGCGCCTCGGAATTGATTACGCCGTCGACGATGCGCGCCGAAAGCTGAAGCCACGCTTAAGGAGGCTGAAGATTTCTTCAGCTGTTTGCGAGGGGTCGTGTGTCATGGTGGTCGGCATGCGAGTGCTGATCGTCGAGGACGAGAAACGCCTGGCCGAGGTGGTGTCGGCGGGCCTGATCGCCGAGGGCTACGGCGTCGACGTCGCCCACGACGGCGACACCGGGCTGACCATGGCCCGCAACACCCGCTACGACGCGATCCTGCTCGACATCATGCTGCCGGGCATCAACGGATACCAGGTGTGCCAACGGCTTCGCGCCGAGGACGACCAGACGCCGGTCATCATGCTGACCGCCAAGGACGGCGAATACGACGAGGCCGAGGGCCTGGACACCGGGGCCGACGACTACCTGACCAAGCCCTTCTCCTTCGTGGTGCTGCAGGCGCGGCTGCGCGCGGTGATGCGGCGCCGCGGCTCCGGCCTCGCCCCGACGGTGTGGCGGCTGGGCGACCTCGTCATCGATCCGGCCGCCCGCACCTGCCAACGCGGCGACGTCCCGATCGCGATGACGGCGCGGGAGTTCGCCGTCCTCGAGTATCTGGCCAGCCGCAACGGGGAGGTGGTGTCCAAGACCGAGATCCTGGAACACGTGTGGGACTTCGCCTATGACGGCGACGTCAACATCGTCGAGGTGTACGTGTCCAACCTGCGGCGCAAGATCGACGCGCCGTTCGGCCGCGGCGCCATCACCACCCAGCGCGGCGCCGGATACAAGCTGGCGGCCGACGGTGGCTAGGCGACGCTGGTGGCCGGCGTCGGTCCGATCGCGCACCACGATCGCCGCCACCGTCGTGGTCGCGGCGGCCATGGTCTCCGTCGGACTGTTGGTGGTGATCCTGTTGCGCGACAACCTGATTGGCACCGCCGAGCTGAAGGCCGAGTTCACCGGGCGCTCCGTCGCCGACCAGCTCGTGTCCGGCACCTCCCCGAAGAGCCTCGAGCTGCCCGACGACGACCGGGTGGTGCAGATCGTCGACGCGGCGGGCACCGTCGTGGCCGCCAGCGACGACCTCAGCGACTCCGTCCCGGTGGCCTCCTACGCCCCCCGACCCGAGGCGTCCGACCGGGACGATGACGACAGCGATGATGACGACGCCGCCGACGGTGATCACTCGTCCCGGGAGCTCCTCGGCGACTCGCCGAATCGCACCCTCGACGTCCCCGACGAGGACGGGCGCTACGCCTTCTTCGCCATCACGGCGATCACCCCCGACGGCGAGGCGCTGTCCGTCTACTCGGGAGTTTCGCTGGCCACGCAGGACCAGGTGGTGACCGACGCGACCCGGGCGATGCTGTGGGCGCTTCCGCTGCTGCTGGCGGTGGTGGCGGTCGTGACCTGGGCGGTGACCCGGCGCGCTCTGCGCCCGGTGAACGCCATCCGCGCCGAGCTGGCCGAGATCACCGCGGGCGACTTGTCGCGGCGGGTTCCCGAGCCTGCCTCCCGCGACGAGATCCACGCCCTGGCCCGCACCACCAACACCACCCTGGCCGCCCTGGACGCGGCGGTGACCCAGCAGCGCCGCTTCATTGCCGACGCCTCGCACGAGCTGCGCAGCCCGCTGGCGATCCTGCGGGCCCGGCTCGAGGTCGCCTCCGCCCACCCCGAACTGCTCAATGTGGACGAGACACTGGAGGACGTGGTGCGGCTCCAGGGGCTGGCCACCGACCTGTTGCTGCTGGCCCGACTCGACGCCGGACAGCGCCCCGGCTTCGCCGACGTCGACCTCACCGAGCTGGTGCGCGAGACCGTGGCGCGGCGCGCCGCCGGCGATCCGATCACCGTGGAGTTGAGTGTGGACGAGGACGTCACGGTCAGCGGCGTCAAGGGCCAACTGGAGCGCGTGCTGTCCAATCTGCTCGACAACGCCCAGCGCCACGCCCGCGAGCGGGTGGCGGTCTCCCTGCGCGCCAAGGACGGGCGGGCGCTGTTGGAGGTGAGCGACGACGGCGCCGGCATCCCCGCCGCCGACCGCGACCGGGTGTTCGATCGCTTCGTGCGCCTCGACTCCGCCCGCGATCGCGACGCCGGTGGCGCGGGCCTCGGGCTGGCGATCGTGCGCGACGTGGTGCGCGCCCACGGCGGGACGATCGAGGTGTCGACGTCGGTCCACAAGGGCGCGCGTTTCGCGGTGCGGCTGTGAATCGCCCGGGTGGCCGAACGGTCTCACCGCGTTTCATCCTTTCGGACACAAGGGATCGCGATCACACACGGTAAGCGGATCTGCGTTACCCTTGCGGCAGTGTCCGTATCGGCCAGTCCCGGGGGCTCGCGTTGGTGGACTCGTAACGTCGTGTGGAGCCGCCGCCACGGGTGCCCGAGGATGAGGAGGCGTCCACCATGGCTGCGATCAATCTGGGCGTGGACTTCGGTGGCACGGCCCTGCGCGCCGCGTTCGGCGCCCCCGGCGAACCCCCGACCACCGTTGAGCTCAGCGGCCTGACCTGGCCGTGGCTGCTGTGCGAAAGCACCCCGCGGGGCCAGCTGCCCGTGACATTTCCCAGCCTGAAGAGCCGACTCGGGTTGGCGCGCACGGCCAATCTGCTCGGCGAGAGCCTCGACCCCGCCGCGGAGGTGACGCGCGCGTTGTCGGCGCTGCGGGCCCGGGCGCTGGCCGACTCGTCCGACCACATCGGACACACCGTGATCAGCGTGCCCGCGCGCTACTACACCCGGCAGCGCCGGGCCCTGGTGGCCGCGGCGGCCGCCGCGGGGCTGGGCGACATCGGTCTGGTGACCGACTCGGTGGTGGCGGCCGTCCAGCACATGGGCGACGGCGGCCCGGGCACGCTTTTGGTGTACGGCATGGGATACGGCGGCTTCGAGCTCGGTCTGGTGCGCGCGGAGGGCGCCACGTTTCGGGCGATGGGCTACGAGGGCGCCACCTCCCCGGGCGGCGGCAGCCTGGACGCGTTGATCCTGCGCGCCTGGCACGAGACCGAGCGCCGCGCGGGCGCATACGCGCAAGACCGTCCGCGGCGGGAATCGCGGTGGTGGTCGCTGCGCGACCGGGCCGAGCGGCTCAAGGAGGAGCTGCTGTCGGACCGGAATCTGTTGCAGCCGTATGACATCCCGGGGCCCGGGGGCCGGACGTCCAGCACCGGGGACCGCCCGTCCTTCCAGCGCTACGTGCGGGTCCTGTTGTCGCGCACCGTGGAGCGGGCCACCGCGCTGCTGCGCCAGGTCGAGCAGCACGACGACGAGCTGGCCGCGGTGTTGCTGGTGGGCGGGGCGACCCGGATGCCCGCGGTCGTGGAACTGGCCTCGGGCCTGGGATCGCCCGTCATACCCACCACCCACGCCCACCTGAGTCTCGGCGCGCTGCGTTGCGCGCACCACGCCGCCCAGCGATCGGCCGTCGTGTCCGACGACCTGGCCGCGCTGACCGAGGGCCGCGCCACCGAGCCCACGATGGACACCCGGCTGTTCACCTCGGCTCTGCTGGACTCCCCGCGGGTCGCCGCCGAGGACGCCGCCGCCTCGCCCGTCGACACCTCCCGCCGCATGATCGGGGAGGGCAGGCTCGACGAGGCCGAGGAGACGTTGCGCGGCCTGGTATCCGAGGCGCGGCGGCTGTTGGACGACATCGCGGTGAGGCGCTTGGCGCCCTCGGCGGCGCGGGACTCCACCGCCCGTTTCTCCGTCGAGTTGGCCACCGCCCGCGAGCACTTCCGCGCGGGCCGCTACGCCGAGGCCGTCGGCGCCACCCACGCGGCCTGGGGCCGGGGCGACAACCCCACGGTGTTCGAGGAGATGATCGACCTGCATTGCCGCGCCGCCATGGCCGACCCGACGCCGGCCAGCTTCAGGACCGACATCACCTGGCTGAACTGCGCCCTGCACAACGACCCCGCCAATCCCCGGGTGCGCGAGCTGTTGGCGGAGCGCCATTACCTGCAGGGCAGGGAACTCCACCGCGCGGGCCGGATCGCCGAGGCCAGGCGCGTCGTCAATCACGCCCTGAACTGGAGGCCCGACCACCCCGAGGCGACGGCCCTGTCGAAACGCCTCGACAGGCGCCGTTGACCCCGCGAACCGTTGGCGGGTGGGCATTCACGCGACCCGCTCGGCGAGGAAGTCCTCCCAGCTGCGGCGTCCCCTGTCGACGCCGTCCACCGTGATGTTCTCGCCCGCGCGGTAGGCGCGGCCCGCCTTGCCCGGCATCCGCACGGGCATCAGCAGCCGTCGCTTTCCGCGCGCCGCGAGGTATCCGCGCATCAGCTCGTCCATTCCGTACTCGCGCGGGCCCGCCAGTTCGGGCACCAGACCGGCGGGCGGGCCGAGGGCGAGCTCGGCGAGGCGGGCGGCCACGTCGCGGGAGTCGACGGGCTGCATCCTGATGTGGCCCGGCATCGGGACGACGGGGAGCTTGGCCATCTTCTCCCACATGGTCAGCACCAGGTCGTTGACCTGGGCGGCGCGCAGGATCGTGTAGTCGAGCCCCGATGCGGTCACCACTTGCTCGGCGGTGTGCTTCATGTCGAGCCATCCCAGGGGCACCCGGCCCGCGCCGATCACGGAGATGTACACCAGGTGCTTCACCCCGGTGTTTCGCGCCGCCCGCACCAGGTTCGCGGTGGCGACGTCGTCGCGCTTTTGCCCGCCGGCCAGGTGAAGCACGGTGTCGGCGTCGCCGATCGCGGCCTCGATCCCCTCGCCCGACATCAGGTCGCGGGCGACGTACTGCACGCCGTCGGTCGTGGCGTGGGCGTGGCGGCTGAGCACCCGCACCCGCGCGCCGCTGTCGCGCAGCAGCGGGGTGACGAGCCGCCCGAGCGTGCCGGTGCCGCCGGTGATCAGAATGGACGTGTTCATCGTTGGTTCCCATCGGTAGTTTGTGCGTTCTACCGGACCGACCCGCCGGGCGCCGACGATGTGACCGATCGAGAGGGTATGTGACCTGATGAACACCGACGCCGGGTTCGAGTCCCACCGCGATCACCTGCGGGCGGTGGCCTACCGCATGCTCGGGTCGCTCAGCGAGGCCGACGACGCGGTCCAGGAGACCTGGCTGCGTTACCACCGCGCCGACACCGCGGGCGTGGACAACCTCGCCGCCTGGTTGACCACGGTGGTGGGTCGGGTGTGTCTGAACATGTTGCGCGCCCGCAGGGCCCGAGGCGAGGAACCGCTGGACGCGGCGCCCCCACCGGCCACCGACGGCCCCGAGGCCGACGCGGTGATGGCCGACTCGGTGGGGCTCGCCCTGCTGGTCGTGCTGGACGCCCTCGTCCCCGACGAGCGGCTGGCGTTCGTGCTGCACGACATGTTCTCCGTCCCGTTCGACGCCATCGCCCCGCTGGTCGAGCGTTCCCCCGAGGCGACCCGCAAGCTGGCCAGCCGCGCCCGCCGGCGCGTCAGGGGCACCGATCCCGCCCCGCACGCCGACCTGAGCCGACGTCGCTCCACTGTCGACGCCTTCCTGGCCGCCGTGCGCGGCGGAGACTTCGACGCCCTGGTGTCGCTGCTGCACCCCGACGTGGTGCTGCACGCCGACGCCGCCGCCATCCCGACCCCGCGGCCGGTGACCGTGGGCGGCGCCCACGCCGTGGCCAAGGGCGCGATGGCCGCCACGGGGCGCGCCCACTTCACCGGCGTCGCCCTGGTGGACGGTGCCTACGGGCTGATCATGGCGCCGCTGGGTCGGGTGCGGGTGGCGCTGGGCTTCACCATCGTCGACGGCGCCATCACCGCCATCGACGTGATCGCCGACCCCGAACGGGTCGCGGCCCTGGACATCGCCACCGCGCCATAGCACGCCGATACTTCGCCACACGCCGAAGTGTCGCGGCGTTAGCGTCCTGAGCATGAACGACACCGCACCGCTCACCGACGACCGCGACCCCGCCGACGTCATCGACGCCGCGATCGGGCACGCCCTGGGCCTGGCGGCCACCTGGACCGCCTGGGACGGCACGCCACTGCCCGTGGAGGACCGCGTCTACACGCCGCACAAGGCGATCCGCCGCATCGCCGACCACCTGGTCGACCATCTGGCGGAGATGGAGGCCCGTCTGGCGGGGCACGCCCCGATCCCCGACGCCTGGCACGCCTCGATGATCACGACGGCGGCGGACCTGGCGCCGTTCACCGACGACGATCTCGACGAGGCCCGCAGCCGTCTGACGCGCCTGGGACAGGTCTGGCGGGTCCGGTTGGGCGCCTTGGACCCCCGTCAGCTCGACGAATCGCCCGGAGAGGGCTGGTCCTTCCGTCAGCTGGCCTTTCACCTGGGCTCCACCTACTACGCCGACGCTGTGGGCCGCATCACAGTTTGACGGCGATGAATGTCGGCCCCGTGCGTAGTCTGCCCCTGTGAACCCATGAGAGAGGCATTCCAGTGAGCAACCTGCGCGAGGTTTTGACGTCCCACACCGATCGCGGCACCGCCCCCGGCGCCGTCGCCCTGGTCGCGCGGGGCGACCGCGTCGAGGTGGAGGCGGTGGGCACCGTCGATGTCGAGGGCACCGCCCCGATGCGGCGGGACTCCATCTTCCGTCTCACGTCGGTCACCAAACCGATCACCGCCGCGGCGGTCATGGCGCTGGTCGACGACGGCAAGATCGCATGGGACGATCCGATCGCCAAGTGGATCCCCGAGCTCGCCAACCCGATGGTGGTGCGCGACCCCACGGGGCCGATCGACGACGTGGAACCCGCTGATCGCCCCATCACCGTGTTCGACCTGTTGACGTTCCGGGCGGGCTGGGGCTTTCCGAGCGGCCCCGGCTTTCCCGCGGCCGCGGGGGTCTTCGCGTTGGCACGCCATGTCCTGCAGCCGTTGAAGGCCGAACCCGTGGACACCTGGGTGGAGGAGCTGTCGCGGATTCCGCTGCTGTACCAGCCCGGCCGCGCGTGGCTGTACGGCACCGGTTCCGTCCTGCAGGGAGTGCTGGTCGCCCGCGCCACGGGGCAGCGGCTGGGGGACTTCATGTCGGAGCGGATCTTCGCGCCGCTCGGCATGAAGGACACGGGATTTTTTGTGCCGCGGGACAAGCGCGATCAATTCACCAGCCTTTATACGCCCAATGAGGATGGTGGGCTGGATCTCGTGGACGCCCCCGACGGCCAGTGGAGCGCCGATCCCCGGTTCCATTCCGGCGCGGGCGGTCTGGTGTCCACCGTCGACGACTGGTGGGCGTTCGCGCGGATGATGCTGGGCGAAGGCACGCTCGACGGCAAGCGCATCCTGTCGCGGGAATCGGTGCGCGACATGACGACCAACCACCTCACCGCGGGCCAGCGAGCCGAGATCGAGGTCTTCACCGAGGGCCAGGGCTGGGGCTTCGGCGGCACGGTCGATGTCGACGACCGCGACCCGTGGACGGTCCCGGGGCGGTACGGATGGGTCGGCGGCACCGGAGTCACCGCCCACCTGACCCCCTCCACAAGGGACGTCGTGATCCTGCTGACCCAGCGGTGCTCGATGGGAGCCGCGCCCACGGAGATGATGCGGGACGTCTGGCGCTACGCGGCCCAGGCGGGCTGATCCCGGCTGACGTGGCGGCGCCCTCGCCCACGGTGGCGTGGCGGGCGTCGCCTTTGCCCGGGACGCCGAAATCACGGACGGCCCCTGCTGTCATGATGTCGGGGACGACGACCCACACATCGCATAGGGAGCAACAGAAGTGACCGTCGCGGCGGACGCGATCAGGCAAGCCATGTCACCGTCACCGGTGACCGTCATGACCACCATCGACCGCACGGGACGACGCTGGGGTTTCACCGGCAGCGCCCTGTTCTCCCTGTCGGTGCGGCCACCGTTGGTGATGGTGGCCGTCGACAAGGCCGCCAGCACCCACTCGGCCTTCGTGACGTCGAAGCGATTCATGGTCAACGTGTTGTCGCACCACCAGGACGACGTGGCCGGGCGCTTCGCCCAATCGAATGTGGACAGGTTCTGCGCGGGCGACATGACCCCCTGCGAGCACGGCCTGCCCGGCCTGGAGGACGCCGCGGCCCGGCTGTCCTGCACCACCCACGCCGTGCGGGACGGCGGCGACCACAGCATGGTCGTCGGCGTGGTGGACAGCGCCCACATGGGATCGGGGGAGCCCCCGCTGCTGCATCACGACCCCCGCTTCGGCGACCTCAACCCGCGGATGGCGACCACCCGCTGACGCGAGATGTGGGCCGCGCCAAGGCATCGGCGCGACCCACATCGGATTCACTCGGTTATTCGCAGCTCGGGTACTTGAACGAACCGATCCGGGTCTGCCAGTCGGCGCCGTTCTGCTCGTAGTACTCGGTGGTGTACCAGAAGGTGCAGCCGTCGGCGGGGTCGACGCTCATCTCCGAGTAGTCGCCCCAGCGGCCGTAGTTGCCGTCACCCGGCGCCCCCTTTCCCTCCACGAGGGACGTCTCTCCCTGGCCGAGCTGACCCGTCGGGTCGTCGGCCAGGCGTCCCGCGTAGCGGACCGAAGGATTCAGGGATTTGGACGCGGCGCTGTAGCCGACGGCCATGTCGCCCTGCTTGTCGACCGCCAGCGACGGCATGAAGCGCGACACCCCGTCGTTCGGGGCGTAGACGCCCTGCTGGTGGATCGACGCCGTCGGGCCGGTTCCGGAGACCTCGTACCAGGCGACGCCGGCGGTGGCGCCCGTCTTCACGGTGTGGCTGAGCCACAGCGAACCGTCGACGAGCTGGACCTGATTCATCACGCGCGGGCTCAGGCTGTCGACCTGTTCGCCGGGCGTGGCGATCTTGCCGAAGTCGGTGTACTTCACCGGCAGGTTCGCGGTGTTGGCGAACTTCGACTTGGACGCGTCCGACCAGTCCACATTGAACGTCCACAGGCTGATGTTCCCGCCCCAGATCGACGCGATGGGCTCGCCCGATCCCGGGGCCGGGGACGCGGAGTTGGCGGGCATCAGGCTGAAGAAGCTGGAGTCGGTGGTGGCGTGCTGCACGTTGAGCGTGGTCGAGCCGAGGCTTTCGCGCTGCAGCGCGTAGACGCCGGCGCCGGTGTAGTCGCTGGTGCCGAAGTTGTTGGTGGTGAAGTAGACGCCGTCGGGCCCGGAGCCGAACTTCGGGTAGTCGGGGAAGTCTCCGTCGCCGGCGGGCACCGAGTAGAACGTCCACGTCGACGTCACCGGGTCCTTGCCGGACGACACCGCCACGCACTCATAGAACGGGCCGGCGTTCTCGTCGACCCAGGCGAAGTCCGCGATCACCCACTTGCCGCTGGGCTGGTCGTACACGACGGTGATGTCGCCGCCGTTGTGGGAATCGCAGGCGTCGGAGCCGGACTTGTCGAAGAAGTCGTCGTAGGTGAACGCGGCGACCTGCTTGCCGTCCGCCTTGGCGTAGATGCCCACCGAGGTGTTCACCGTCTGGACGAAGTAGTCGGGGCCGACGGTGCCGTTGGTGTCCGGCGGGTGCCCCGCGCCCCAGGTGTTGAAGTCGAGCCCCTTGACGTTGACCAGGGGGTCGGGCGCGGGCGTGGCCCCGTCATCGCGCTGGACGTGGGAGGACTTCTGGTCGGCGCCGGAGTCCTTCGGCGAGCTCGCCGACTCCTCTTCCTCCTCCTTCTCGCGCTCGCTGGAACGCTTGTGGGCCTTGCCGTGCAGGGTGCGCGCGTCGAGCTTGACGCGGTGCCCCTTCACGGTGCTGGCCTCGGGCTTGCTGCCCTTGGCGTCGGGGTCGGCCTTGACGGTGTCGGAATCGTGATCGTGATCGAGCGGGGCGGGCACGGAGTCGGCGGAGCCGTGGGCATCGGCGTAGCCGGTGGCAGCCACCAGACCGGCGGCGACGACGGCGACACTGGCCGCCGCGGCCACCACAATCTTTCGGGTACGGCGCATCGGAGGGGTCTCCTTGGGGGTAACCGTTTTCGGGCATTTGGGGGTGTGGGGCCGGGTGACCGGCCGTGAGAACCCAAGCTACTACAAGGAATAGTGCCGTCAACAGGGGTAAATGTGCAAATATCGCGATTGATCGGGACGTGCGGCGCCGTCCCAGGTGTCTCGTACAGTGGACTCCCGATCCCCTCGACCGTGAAGGACTCCGTTGCCCGCCAACGATCTGACCGACATCGAACAGCGCGTCCGCGACGCCGTGGCCACGGGACGCGTGGTGGACCTGCGCGACAACGGCGCCCCCGCCGATCCGGGAACGCCCCACCCCGGGCGCGAGGTGCGCGCCGCGGTGCTGGCGGGGCTGATCCTCGACGCCCCGCCGGGATCGGTTGGGCTGCGGCTGCGCGGCGCGCGCGTCGTCGGGCACCTCAACCTGGGCGGCCGCCAGGTCGGCATGCCCGTGGACCTGCGCGACTGCGCCTTCACCGGCAAGGTCCACCTCGCCAAGACCTCGTTCCCCGAGCTGTCGATGCGGGGATCGGTGTTCCCGCATGGCATCTCCGGGCGCGGGTTGCGAGTGGACGGTGCGCTCAACCTCACCGACTGCCGCTTCGCGGCGCGGCTGTACCTCAAGCGGCTGCGCGCCGAGATCGTGTTCCTGGACGGCGCCAAGGCGCACGGCTCGCAGCACGCCGCGGTGCAGCTGCGCGGCGCCGAGATCGCACAGGAGCTTTACTGCCGCAGGGGTTTCGAGGTACACGGCGGCACCGTGCTGTACGGCGCCAAGATCGGCGGACAGTTGATCATGGACGGTGCCTGGCTGGAGAACCCCGGCGACGCCAGCCTCACCGCCGCCAACCTCGAGGTGGAACAGGACGTCAAGCTGCGCGGGGTGCGGGCCAACGGGCAGGTGCGGATCGCCAAGGCCGCCATCGGCGACAACCTCGAACTGTCCGGAATGGCCGTGGCGCACCCCGGCGGCATCGCCGTGGACGCCACCATGATCGAGGTGGGGCACAACGTATTGCTCGACGACGGGTTCTCCGCGATCGGCGAGGTGAACTTCTTCCTGTCGTGCATCGAGGGGCGGCTCGAAGTGGACGGCAGCTGGCTGTCCAACCCCGGCGGCACCGCGCTGGACGCCTCCCGCGTCGACATCGGCCAGTCGGCGCTGTTCAACCGCATGGCCGCCGAGGGCACCCTGAACCTCGGCGGTTCCCAGATCCACGGCCAGGCGTCCATCAACCAGACCACCGTGCTCAACCCCGGCGGCGACGCGGTGCTGGCTCCACAGTGCACCATCGGGCAGTCGCTGTGGATCGGGCGCGGGTCACTGCTGGACGGAACCGTCAACCTCACCAATTCGTCCATCGCCAACCGCTTCCACTTCACCCAGGCCAAGGTGACGCGGATGCTCGCCGTCGACCTCGACGTCGACATCCTCGACGACGACCCCGACTGCTGGCCCGACGACTCCCACATCTCCGGGATGACATATCGGCGGCTGCCCGAGGACGAGCGGGGCTGGCCCTCCACCCGCATCAGGTGGCTGCGCCGCCTGGAACCCGGATACACCCCGCAGCCGTACACCCAGCTGGTGTCGGCGTACCAGGGCATCGGCAGCAGCGCGGGCATGCGCGAGGCGATCATCGCCCGCGAGATCGCCCGCCGCTCCGCCCACACCAGCCGCTGGTACCGCGCGGGCAGCCGGGCGTGGGGCGCGGTGCTGCGCTGGACCATCGGCTTCGGTTACGCGCCCTGGCGGGCGATCCCGTGGATGGGCGCGCTGTACGTCGTCGCCTGGGCCACCTTCGCCTCCGCCCCGCGCGGCTCCTTCACCTCCGACAACGGGCACGACGTGTTCCATCCCGCGCTGTACGCCCTGGACACGATCCTCCCGGTGATGCAGCTGGGCAGCCGCGACGAGTTCACCGCCCACGGCGCTTATACGTGGTGGCAGCCGGGTTTCACGTCCGTCGGCTGGTTCCTCGGGCTGGTCGCCGCGGCGGGTATCGCGGGCGTCTTCAAACGCGATTGAGGGAACCTTGCGCACCTGGCCCCCAAGCGCCGAAAGGGATCTGTTAAATATTCGATGTGAATTCCCAGGCGCATGGCGCAGGATGGACCGACCGTGCGCTGTCCACCCTGCGGCTGACTCCGGCCGTGGTGACCTCGATCGGGTTGGCGACGGGTGTCGCCGCCCCCTTCGTCGCCAAACAGGGCGGGGTGTGGATCTTCACCGGGGCGGTGCTGGTCGCCGTCACCGTCCTATGTGATCGCGCCTATCCCGCCACCACCATGCTGCGCGGCACCGCGTCGCGGCGGGCCCTGGTGTTCGTTCCGCTGGCGGCGCGGATCACCGAAGCGGCGTGGCTGTACGGGTTCTGGAAGCTCGGAACGCCCGCGGGAGTGGTGATCGCGGCGGGGGCGATCTCGTTCACGCACGAGTACGTCCGCGCCAGGGGGATGATCGCGGGATTGCGCGACATTGGACTGTCTACCCTGGGGGAACGGACGATTCGGGGACTGGTCGCGCTGGCGGGCTACGGCACCGCGGGGGCGGTGGCGCTCACCTCGTCGAAGCTCAGCGCGGGGCTGGCCACCGGCATCGTGACCATCTCCGCCACGGCGTGGCTGTTGCTGGGGATCTTGGGGTTTGTGCAGCTCCTGGTGGTCATGTCGGCCGCGCTGAAGCGCTAGAACCCGTTCGGGGAATCTTTCGAACAAAAATTCGAGATCCCCTTGCGAAGTTGTCGTCAGCGGGGTTTACTATCCAAGTGTTCGAACAAAGGTTCGTAAGAGCAAGTGTTCGAATACCTGGAACGAGTTCCCGCCCGTCCTCCCACCGACCCCGGATGGGCGGGGCTCCGACCGGTCAACAACCACATCGCCACTTAAGGGGAAGATAATGCTGGCGACCTTGACCACGGAGACGGCGGTGCCGCAGCCGCGTCGCGCGCCGTCGGGCGACGCGATGCCCGGCATCGCGGCGCAACACATGCCGAACCGTTCGCCGCTGGAGCTGTTGATCCTGGCCAGACAGGGGTTGGCCGAGGCGGCGGACGAACCACACGACGGTCCCCGCTACGCCACCGCGCACCTGGCCGCCCTGCGTGCCGCCGCGGCGGTGCTGGCGATCCGGGCGCGTCCGGTGGTGCGGCAGCGCGCTCAGGTGGCCAACGTGTGGACGTTGCTGGTCCAGGTGGCGCCCGAACTGCGCGAGTGGGCGGAGTTCTTCGCCGCTACCGCTCGCAAGCGCACGATGGCGCAGGCGGGCGTCGCGCAGGTGGTCTCCGCCCGCGAGGCCGACGACCTCCTGCGCGACGCCGACCACTTTGTACATGTAGTGACCGAGCTTCTCGGCCTTCGCTGAGAATCCCGCCGACCCGAGCGAACGTCGCTGGCACTCCACTTTTGATCGGGCGCTCGGGTCGGCGCACCAGGGTTTGTCCCGTGGGCCTTGTAGGCCCGCAATGGCCCGCGGGGCAAACCCAATGCGGGGCAGGGCCGTATTTCCTGCCATAAAAATCACGGCCCTGCCCCGAATTCACGCCCGCTGGGGATTTATCTATCTACAAAGGCCAATTTGAAGGCAGGTACTCGATCGTCGTGCGCCGCTCAGACGAATCCGAACCGTCCACCACGGACCTCACCGTCGCCGTCGACTGCGACCCCCCGCTGCGGCGCGCCGACGTCGCCGCATTCACCGCCCGCGCCCTGGCCATGCAGGTCAGGCTGCTGCTGGCCGCCCACGGCATGGCGTGCCGGGGCATGACCGTCACCGCCACCGCGTGCGACGGCCGCGAACTCGCCCAGACCTGGAGCACCGACGCCCCGCTGTCGGCCGAGACCCTTGCCGAGTGGCTGAGCAGCCAGCTGGAGGAGTGGCTCGCCGAGCCGGGGCTGGGCATCTGCGCGCTCCGCCTGTCGCCCCAGGGCTTCCCGATGCACGGGTGGTCCGTCCCTTTAAGAGCCGCGGCCCGCCTCTGACGGGCGCGTCAGCCGCCCGAGCCCTCGATCTCCGCGTCGAGGGGGACGGTGGTGTCGTCGGGGTCGTCCAGCCAGCCCTCGGGCAGCGCCACCGTGCCGGGGGAGTTGACCCGCCCGCGCGGCTGGCCGAGGGCCACGGCGGGGAACGGCAGGCTCGAGTCCAGCTCGCCGAGCAGATCGTCCAGCTCGGACAGTGACGAGGACATCGCCAGGTCGCGCCGCAGCTTGCCGCCCACGGGGAAGCCCTTGAGATACCAGGCGACGTGCTTGCGGAAGTCGGTGACGCCGTGTTCCTCGGCGGTGATCTTGCGGCGCTTCTCGGGCCTGAAGCCGCCGTCGTCGTTCTCGGTGGCGTCGGCGTACCAGTCGACCAGCAACGCGGCGTGGCGGCGCATGATCGCGGCGACCTCGCCGAGGTTGGGCATCACCCGCTCGGCGCGTCCCTCGCTGTGCTTGCCAGTTCCGGTCGCGAGCTCCCGGAACGCCGCCGCCAGGTCGGCGAAAAGCCACGGCCGCCCCAGGCAGCCGCGCCCCACCACCACACCGTCGCAACCCGTGTGGGACATCATGCGCAGCGCGTCGTCGGCCTCCCAGATGTCGCCGTTGCCCAGCACGGGGATGTCAAGGGCCGCCTTGAGTTCCCCGATGGCGTCCCACGACGCCGTGCCCGAGTAGCGCTGGGCGGCGGTGCGGGCGTGCAGCGCCACCCAGGCGGCGCCGTGGTCCTGGGCGGCGCGTCCCGCGTCCACAAAGGTCCGATGGTCGGCGTCGATGCCGATGCGCATCTTCACGGTGACGGGGATGCCCGCGGGCCGCGCGGCCTCCACCGCCGCCGCCACGATCTGGCCGAACAGCCTGCGCTTCCACGGCAGCGCCGCCCCGCCGCCCTTGCGGGTGACGCGCGGCACGGGGCAGCCGAAGTTCATGTCCACGTGGTCGGCGAGGTCCTCGTCGACGATCATCTCCACGGCCTTGCGGACGTTGACGGGATCCACTCCGTACAGCTGGAGGCTGCGGGGCGACTCGTCGGCGTCGAAGCTGGCCATGCGGTGGGTCTTGGGGTTGCGCTCGATGAGCGCGCGGGTCATCACCATCTCGCACGTGAAGATGCCATGGGGTTCGGCCCGCCCGCTTCGCCGAACTCCCGCGCCCTGCTCGCGGCACAGCCGCCGAAACGCGCGATTGGTGATGCCCGCCATGGGCGCCAGCACCACGGGCGGGTCGACGGGGAATCTCCCCAGCTTGAGCGTTTCGGTCACGTCATCGAGGATGACACAGGCCGCCTAGTGCGCCGCGCCCATCTCCAGGGCGGCGACGCCCGCCGCCACCAGGACCAGGCCGCCGACCTGCGTCCAGGTGAGGCCCTCCTTGAACACGACGGCGCCGATCAGGGCGACCAGGGCCACGCCGACGGCGGCCCACACGCCGTAGGCGATGCCCAGGGGGATGCCGCGCTTCAGCGCCATGGACAGCAGGACGAACGCCGCGGCGTAGCCGATGACCACCAAAATGGACGGAATGACCCGGGAGAATCCGTCCGAGATCTTGAGCGAGACGGTGCCGAGCACCTCGGCGACGATGGCTCCCGCGAGCATGACCCACGACATCGGCGGCTCCGTTCCCAGGTGTGAGGTGGATTTTCCGGCCCGCCGAGACTACGCCCGTCCATGACTCGGCGGACGCCTCGGCCGCTGTGACGTACACAATGGATGCGACGTATCCAGACTCGATCTGATTTCGGACTCGGTACAGTTTTCTGCTAACCTGGTCGCCATGCCTCCCCCCGAAGGTCTGCGTGAACGCAAGCGCCAACGCACCCGTGCCGCGATCACCCGCGCCGCGCTGCGGCTGTTCGCCGAGCGCGGGTACGACGCCGTCACCATGACCGAGATCGCCGCCGCCGCCGAGATCTCCCGCGCCACCCTGTTCACCTACTTTCCGTCCAAGCGATCCCTGATCGTCGACACCGAGACCGACGACGACCCCGCCCGCATCGTCGCCGAACGCGCGGGCGGCCGGACGCCGATCGACGCGCTGCGCCGCTTCTACCTCGACCTCGCCGCGGCCCCGATCGACGCCGACGCGGGCGAGCTGATGGCCCGCGTCGCCGTGATCGCCGAGGCTCCTGGCCTGGCCGCCGGCCTCCACCATCACGCCGAGGAACAACGCCGCGCGCTGGCCGCCACCCTCGCCGACGGCGCCGAGCCCGACCTGCTCGCCGACCTGCTGGCCGCCGAGATCTGCGCCGCCATCGCCACGGTGAAGGCGCGCTTCTTCCGCGCCCTCGCCGACGGCACGCCCATGGCCGACGCGCACGACCGCCTGGCCGCCGAGATCGCGCTGGCCTTCGACCTGATCGAGGACGGCAGCCGCCGTCACACCACGACATGAGGAGCGCCAAACCCATGCGAGACAAGGGAATCACCTACGACACCGGTTTCCGGCCCGGCGGAGTCTCGTCGCGTCCCCGCTTCGACGCCGACACGGCCGCCCGCGAGCTGCGCGTCATCGCCGAGGATCTGCACTGCGACGCCGTGCGCATCACGGGCGACGACCCGCATCGCCTGGCGATCGCCGCGCGCCTCGCCGCCGACGTCGGCCTGCGGGTGTGGTTCTCGCCGTTTCCCACCGAGCTCACCGCCGAGGAGATGCTCCCGTTCCTGGCCACCTGCGCCCGCTCCGCCGAGGAGCTGCGCCGCGACGGCGCCGACGTCGTGTTCGTCGCGGGCTGCGAGGTCAGCATGTTCGCCGCGGGTTTCCTGCCGGGCGACACCGTCCACGAACGCATCGCCAACCTGGCCACCGCCGACCTCGCGGCGCTGGCCGACGTTCCCGCCCGCGTCAACGACTTCCTGACCCGCGCCGCCGCCGATACCCGCGCCGTCTTCGGCGGCCCGATCAGCTACGCGGCGGGCCCCTGGGAGGACCTCGACTGGTCGCCCTTCGACATCGTCACGGTCGACGCCTACCGCGACGTCCGCAATGCCGCGAACTTCCGCGAGCTGCTGGCGGGGGTGTTCCGGCATGGCAAGCCCGTCGCGATCGGCGAGACGGGTTGCGCCACCTACCGGGGGGCCGCCGACCGCGGCGGCATGGGCTGGGCCATCCTCGACCGCACCGTCTCGCCGCCCATGCTCGACGGCGACTACGTCCGCGACGAGGACGAGCAGGTCCGCTACCTCCGCGACCTGCTGCCCATCGCCGAGGCCGCGGGCGTGGAGTCCTTCTTCTGGTTCACCTTCGCCAACTACCACATGCCGCACCGCCCCACCCCGCCGCGCGCCGACCTGGACCTGGGGTCCTTCGGCGTGGTGAGGGTGCTCGACGGCGCCCGCGGCACCGCCTACCCCGACATGACCTGGGAACCCAAGAAGTCCTTCCACGCGCTGGCCGAGGCGTACGCCGCGAGGGCCTAGGCTGGCTCGATGGACACCCGCCAATGGTTGTATCGGATGTACGCGCGGCGCCTCCGCCGCAGCCTCGAACCCGGCCGGCTGCCGAACCACGTCGCCCTGGTGATGGACGGCAATCGCCGCTGGGCCAGGCAGGTCGGCCTCGACAACCCGAACCTGGGCCACCGCCACGGCGCCGAACACGTCGACACCGTGCTGGGTTGGTGTGCGGGCCTTGGCATCCGCCACGTCACCGTCTACGTGGCGTCGTCGGACAACCTCCGCAAGCGCGACGGCGACGAGATCAACCACCTGATGTCCATGATCGAAACCGTTGTCTCGCAACGCCTCCTGGCCCCGTCCAATCCGTGGCGGCTCCACATCGCGGGCAGGCTCGAGGACCTGCCCGACTCCACCGCCCACGCGCTGAAGGACGCCGAGGCGGCCACCCGGGGCCGCGACGCCTTCCACATCACCATCGCGATCGGCTACGACGGCCACCAGGAGATCGTGGACGCGGTGCGCGATCTGCTGGTCGACGAGGCGGAGCGGGGCACCTCCGTCGACGACCTGGCCGAGCGCCTCACCAGCGACGACATCGCCGCCCACCTGTACACCGGTGACCTCCCCGACCCCGATCTGGTGATCCGCACCAGCGGCGAGCGGCGGCTGTCGAGCTTTCTGCTGTGGCAGACCACCAGGTCCGAGCTGTACTTCTGCGACGTCTTCTGGCCGGGATTCCGCTATATCGATTTCCTGCGAGCCTTGCGCGAGTATGGAAAACGCGTGAGCCAGACCCGATGACGACCCGCCCGGCCCGCAAGCTGCGTCCCGACGGCACCGTGTCGATGACCTGGCGCGAGGAGGTGCTCGGCGTCGACGACTGCGGCGAGTGGGCGGTGATTCGCGCCGGCTCGCCCGTACACACATCGCGGGGCGCCGCAATCGAATACGCCACCGACCAGATGTACTGCTATCCGCGCGGGTCGTGGTGGGTGGCGCACTTCTGGGGCCCGGACCTGTCGGTCGTGGTGCGCGAGCCCGACGGTTCGACGTGGACGACCGCGACGGATGTCGCGACGTACGTTGACATCTCGTGTCCCGCCGAGCGCGACGCCGACGGAGTATCCTTTGTGGATCTGTACCTGGACGTGGTGTGGGCCAACGAGAACGCCGAGGTGTTGGACGGCGACGAATGGCGCGAGGTGATCGCCGACGGCGGGCTGTCGGCCGAGTGGATCGAGCGCGGAGAGGCGGCGTGTGCCGAGGTGGTCGCCGCGATGACGGCCCGCCGCGCGCCGTTCGACGGATCGGCGTTGGGGCGCTTCCGGGGTCGGCAAGGAAACTTAATCTTTAATTGTCAATATTCCTTGACATTAATATGTGGTGGCTGGTTGGGTGTGAGGTGACGCCCCTCACCACAACTGGAGCCCCACATGCGTCGAAGCAGACTCTTCACCGCCGCGGCCGGTCTGGCCCTGATCGCCTCGGCCGCCGTGGCCTGGGCGATCCCGTCCAGCGCCCACGCCGACGCCCGCGCCGATCTCCCGAGACACGCCCTGGTGGGTTACCTCCACGCCAGCTTCGCCAACGGCTCGGGCTACATGCGAATGTCCGATGTGCCCGATGACTGGGACGTCATCGACCTGGCCTTCGGCGAGCCCACCTCCGCCACCTCCGGGGAGATCCAGTTCAACCGTTGCCCGCAAAGCGAATGCCCCGACGTCGAAAGCGACGACGAGTTCGCCGCCGCGATCAAGGCCAAGCAGCAGGCGGGAAAGAAGGTGCTGCTGTCGATCGGGGGCGCCAACGGCCAGGTTCAGCTCACCACAACCGCCGCGCGCGACGCCTTTGTGGACTCGGTGAGCGGCATCATCGACAAGTACGGGCTCGACGGTCTCGACGTCGACTTCGAGGGCCACTCGCTGTATCTGGACTCCGGCGACACCGACCTCCAGCACCCCACCACGCCGGTGATCGTCAACCTGATCGACGCGTTGAAGACCCTGAAATCCAGGTACGGCGACTCCTTCGTGCTGTCCATGGCGCCCGAGACCTTCTTCGTCCAGGTGGGATACCAGTACTACGGCGGGGGCGGCGGCGCCGACAACCGCACCGGCGCATTCCTTCCCGTGATCGACGCGCTGCGCGACGCCCTGACCGTCCTTCATGTACAGGACTACAACTCGGGCCCCGTCATGGGACTGGACGGCCAATACCACAACATGGGCAACGCCGACTTCCACATCGCCATGACCGACATGCTGAAGGCGGGCTTCCCCGTGGCCGACACCGGGCACACCTTCGCCGGGCTGCGCGACGACCAGATCGCCGTGGGCCTGCCCGCCGCCACCAGCGCCGGCAACGGCTACACCTCACCCGACGACGTCCACACCGCGCTCAACTGCCTGGTCAAGGAGCAGGACTGCGGCGGCTACACGCTGCGCGGCGGCGCCTCACCGGCCCTGCGGGGCCTCATGACCTGGTCGATCAACTGGGACCACTACTACAACTGGGAGTTCGCCAACAGCCACCGCCCCTACCTGGACGGACTCGGCTAAGGGCTGGCGCTGGCGTGGTGGCCGTCGCAGTCCTCGGGCTTGTTGGCCTTTTGGACGGTGATCGTCACCGTCGACCCCTTCTTCGCCATCTCGTCGGCGTCCGGGTTCTGGTCGGTCACCTTGCACTCGGTGTGGCCGCGACCGTCGTACGAGACGGACACGTCGAAACCCTTGTCGCGCAGCGTGCTCTCCGCCGTTTCGCGGGTCAGCCCGAGCACGCTCGGCACCTTCACCTCGGTCGGGGGCGAGGAGTGCGAGGACGAGTGGGAGCTGGAGTGGTGCGAGGGATTGTGCGAGCCGCTCGATGAGGAGTCGGAGTCCGATTTGGACTTCCCGTCGGACGACGAGTCGCCCGAGTGCGAACCGTCCGCCGAGCCGGGACCGTCGGGGTCCGAGCCGTCGTTCGACTCCTCGTCCATCTTGTTGGCCGCGTTGCCCGCGATCGCGTCGCCGCCCTCGGGCGGGGTGATCACGCCGGGCAACACGAAGATCGCCGCCGCCACGATCGCCGCGGCCAGCGCCGCGGCGCCCAACAGCCACAGGCGCTTTCGCTTGCGGGGTACGGGCTCGGGCTCGCGCGGCACCAGCCGCCCCTCCACCACGGTGGACGGGCCGGTGCGGCCGCGCGGCGTCGGGCGGGCCTTCTGCCACACCACCGAGCGCACCGCGCCGGACACCGGGAGCAGGGCGCGCGGGTTCTCGATGTCATACAGGGCCTTGGAAACCACCTCGGCCAGCGCCGCGGCGCCGCGGAAACGCTGCGCGGGTTGCTTGGCCAGACAACGCTTCACCGCCTTGGCCACCGTGTCGTCCACGGTCTCCGGAAGCGGCGGAGGGGCGTCGCGCAGGTGCCCCTCGCGGACGTCGCTGGGCTCGGCGGAGGCGAAGAGCGCCACACCGGCCAGCGCCTCGAAACCGATGGCGCCCACCGTGTAGATGTCGCTGGAGGCGGTCACCTCGTCCCCGGCGAGCTGCTCGGGCGACACCCCGGCCGAGGCACCGCGCGGAATCAGCGCCAGCGGGTCGCTGCCGCCGATGTCGGTGCCGAAGTCGGTGATGTGGGCGCGCCCGTCGGAGTCGACGAGCACGTTGCGGGTGTGGAGGCGCCCGTGCACCAGCCCCGCCGAATGGGCCGCGTCCAGCCCGGCGGCGAGGTCGCGCAGCAGGCGGGCGCCGTCGGCGCTGTCCATCCGCCAGCGCTCCTCCAGCACGTCCGCCAGCGGTCGCGCCTCGACGTACTCGGTGACGACATAGCGATGCACCCGTCCGTCGTCGAGTTGATCCTCATTGTATTCAATGACGCCCACAATGGATTCATGCTCGACCGCCGCCGCGGCCAGGGACTGGCGTTTGAAGTGTCGGCGGAATTCCTCGTCCGCGCCGAGATGTTCATGGACGATTTTGACGACGACCACTTTCTCACTCGTGGTGTCGTAGGCCTTCCACGTCTGTCCTACATTTCCTGTACCCAAAGACGCGTCAAGGCGATACCGATCCCCAAGAAGAGTGCCGGGCCTCATGGGACTCCTGTCGCGCAACGATAAGTGAAATTAATGGAGATGAATTCAACACCCTAGTGGGATGCCTCACGCATATCAATACTTCTACACATACCAGCTTGGTGAATTCCCCGAGGCCCCGCGTCAAGGGAGATAGGTTGGGGCCCATGAGCATTTTCGACGTGCCGCTGCGTACGCTTTCGGGCGCGGACGGTTCTTTGGGGGAGTTGACCGGAAAGACCCTGTTGGTGGTCAACGTGGCCTCGCGTTGCGGATTGACTCCGCAATACGAGGGACTGGAGAAACTCCACGAGCGCTATGCCGAGCGCGGATTCTCGGTGGTGGGCTTCCCGTGCAATCAATTCGGCGGCCAGGAACCGGGCACCAACGCCGAAATCGCCGATTTCTGCTCGGCCACCTACGGCGTGACCTTCCCGATGTTCGACAAGGTGGACGTCAACGGCCCCGACCGCCACCAGGTCTACGCCGAACTGGTCACCACCGCCGACGCCGACGGGGAGGCCGGCGACATCCAGTGGAACTTCGAGAAGTTTCTGGTGTCGGCCGACGGCAAGACGGTCGTGCGCTTCCGTCCCCAGACCACGCCGGAGGACCCCGCGCTGATCTCGGCCATCGAGGCGGATCTATCCGCACCCGGCTAGACCGTGGACCCGTTGGCGGGTATGGGAAACTGCCTCGATGATTTTTGACGAGGTGGCTCGGTTGTCTGTGGACACCGGCCAGGCGCGGGTGTACGAACACGGATGGCAAAGCTGGAGCCCGACGACCACCTATGCGCTGGACACGCCGTCCCACCGTCCCCTCAGCGACTTCAGCGGCGTGCAGCACTACCGGCCCGGCAGCGCCAAACCGCGCGGCCGTTACCTCGGCGAGGGACTGCTGCTGGTGGACGACGGGCGCGGAAAGGTCACCTGCTTCGCCGCCGCCACACCGGAAGAGGTGCCGTCCATCATGGCCTGGGCCGAGGGCGACCGGGTGCTGGTGGCTTCCACGGGGCCGGTGGACACCACAACGGCCCCCGATATGGACACCGCCCTGGCCGACTTCGGACGGCGCTTCGCCAAGGTCTCCGGCGTGCGCGCGATCCGCCCCGCCCCAACGGTGTGGTGCTCCTGGTACCACTACTTCACCGCGGTCACCGAGGCCGACATCGACGAGAACCTCGACGCCATCGGCGAGTCCGAGCTTCCCGTCGACGTCATCCAGATCGACGACGGCTGGCAGCGCCACGTCGGCGACTGGCTGCACCTGTCCGACCGCTTCACCTCGCTGCGCCGCATCGTCTCCCGCATCAACGCCTCCGGCCGCCGCGCCGGCATCTGGATCGCGCCGTTCCTGGCGCTGCCCGACAGCGACCTGGCCCGCGAACACCCCGAGTGGCTGCTGCCCGGCCGCGCCGGCCACAACTGGGACGCCGACACCCGCGCGGTGGACCCGATCGCCGCCCGACCCTATCTGCGCCAGGTGTTCGCGATGCTGCGCGAGGCCGGGTTCGACTACTTCAAGCTGGACTTCCTGTACGCCGGCGCGATGCGCAGCATCGCCGACTACCGCCGGGGCCTGGGCTACATCCGCGACGTCGTGGGCACCGACTCCTACATCCTGGGCTGCGGCGCCCCGATCCTGCCCAGTGTCGGCCTGTGCGACGCGATGCGCGTCAGCCCCGACATCGCGGCCCACTACGCGCCGCCCGGCGGCGACGCCTGCGAACCCTCCCAGTTCGGCGCCACCCTGAACACGGTGTCCCGCGCCTGGCAGCACGGCCGCTTCTGGGTCAACGACCCCGACTGCATCGTGGCCCGCCCCGCGATCGAGCGCCGCGAGGACTGGGCATCCACGGTGGAACGTTACGGCGGGCTGCGCGCCTCGTCCGACCGCATCAAGGATCTGGACGAGTGGGGAATGGACACCACGCGGCGACTGCTGTCGACGGTGCCCGAGCCCGTGCCGTTTTCGTGATTGGACGGTGGCGTCACCTCTGGGCACACTGGTGGGATGCGAAAACGCGAAATCGCGGGGATGGTTTGTCTGTTCGTCGCGATGGCAAGCGGGGTTTCGGCCTGTACGCCGGGTTTCGGGCCGGGGGAGTCCGCGTCTTCCGACGCCCCGATCGCCTGGAAGCTGTCGCAGGACGTGTCGCGATACGACGACTCGGCGAGTGTCGGGAACTGGTTCGTATACGAACACGCCGACACGGTGCGCGTCATCAACGCCGAGACGGGCAAGCAGGCATGGCAACGCTCCACAGGGGACGGCCGTTACTGGGTGGGCGACAAGGCCATCGTGACGTTCCCCGAATACGGCAACGGGGAACTCGCGGCCTACGACATTCGCGACGGAAAACGCCTGTGGAAGCGGCTTCCCCACCTGACGGACGAGCAAAAGGACGACGTGGTCGGCACCTTCACCTCCGACACGCTCGTGATGGCCTACGACAAGGGAAGCCACAGCCGCGACGAGCAATACGAGCTGATCGGCACCGCGCTCGACACCGGCAAGCGGAAGTGGCATCGCACCATCAGCGGGGATGACCTTGATCTCGATCTGGCGACGCCCGCCTCGGTCCGCGACAACGACCAGCCGTTCAAGGACGACCACAAGACGTTTTCGACCATGACCGACACCGACGTGGTGTACGTCAACGAGAACGTCGACGCCGATGTGCCCAAGGAGACGCTCGCGATCGACATCTCCACGGGAAAGACCCGCTGGAAGCTGCGCGACCCCCTCGGCCGGATGTCCCACGCGACGCTTCGGACCATCGATCATGGGCGGATACTGTCGATGGCCGAGGACGACCACCATCACTGCTCGGACCTGAAGATCGACATCGCCGACCCGTCGGACGACACGGTCGTGTCGGAAACCGTGAACCTGGGCTATCAGGTCAAGGACGGCGCCGCCGTCAAGTGCGACGGGGGAAACGCGTTCCCGCTGTACCAGAACTCGCTGCTCGGCCAGGCCAGGACGGGACGCCCCCAAGTCGTCGACCTGCGCGACGGCAAGCCCCGATGGACCGCGACGCGGCCCGGCCAGCCGGTGGGCATTCACGGCCGCATCGTGCTCAGCGGCATAGATCACAAGGACTTCAGCACCACCCTCACGGCAACCGACATCGAAGAGGGCAAGACACTGTGGAAAATTGACGATGTCGGCCCACTCATCGGCAACGACGCTGTCGCTGGGGACACCTACCTCAGCTCCGGTCGCGGCGTGACCGCGTACGACCTGGATAGCGGAAAACGTCGCTGGCGCCTGGCGGGCGAGCTCGTCGATATCACCGACGACTACTACATCTGTGAGTCCGGCGCGACCGGACAGTTGGTCGCCGTCAAACGCTCCCGCTAGGGTGGAGCCGCAGCTGGTTCGCCCGCGTCGGCAGACGCGGGCGACGCAAGAGGGAACCCGGTGGGAATCCGGGACTGCCCCGCAGCGGTGAGCGGGAACGACCGCCATCTACACGCACTGGGCGCCAGCCTGGGAAGCGATGGCCAATAGGAGACGCGTCCACTGAGGACGCGAACGCCCGTGAGTCCGAATACCTGCCGCTGCCCGCGCGCGAGCGTGCGCGGAGTCTTCGTCACAGACTCGCGAAGGAGAGTTTCGTGTCAACAACATCGATCGCCACCGTGCACGGATACCCCCGGCAGGGGCCGAAACGGGAACTGAAGAGCGCCGTGGAGGGCTACTGGGCCTCGCGGGTGAGCGCCGAGGAGCTGCGGGACGTCGCCGCGGGGCTGCGGCGCGACAACTGGGACGCCCTGGCGCGGGCGGGAATCGGCGAGGTCCCCGTGGGGGACTTCTCGCTGTACGACCACGTGCTGGACGCCTCCGTCATGGTCGGGGCGATACCGCCGCGCCACCGCGAGGCGATGGACGCCGACGCCCTGGACGGGTACTTCGCGATGGCCCGAGGCACCCGCGACGTCGCTCCACTGGAGATGACCAAGTGGTTCGACACCAACTACCACTACCTGGTGCCCGAGCTCGGCCCCGACACCCGCTTCGGGGCCGACCCCGCCAAGATCCTCGGCGAGGTCGACGAGGCGCTGAAGCTGGGGCACCGGCCGCGCGCGGTCCTGCTGGGGCCCGCCAGCTACCTGCTGCTGGCCAAGCCCGAACCCTCAGCGGCCGCCGACTTCGCGCCCCTGGACCTCATCGACCGCCTGGTCCCGGTCTACGCCGAGGTGTTGGCGCGCCTGCGAGACGCGGGCGTCGGCTGGGTGCAGCTCGACGAGCCGTGCCTCGTGCTCGACCAGCCCGCGCGCGTGCTCGACGCGGTGGCGCGGGTGTACCGCGCGCTGGGCGAGCGCGTCAATCGCCCGAAGCTGTTGGTGGCCAGCTATTTCGACCGGCTCGGCGAGGCCCTCGCCGTGCTGCGGGACGCTCCGATCGAGGGCCTCGGCCTGGACTTCACCGGTCCCGCGCGCGACAACCTCGCCGACCTGGCGGCGCTGGGCGGCCTGGCCAGCAAGCGGTTGATCGCCGGGGTCGTCAACGGGCGCAACGTGTGGATCAACGACCTCTCCGAGTCGCTGTCGACGGTGGCGACGCTGCTGGGGCTGGCGCACCGGGTGGACGTGGCGCCGTCGTGTTCGCTGCTGCACGTGCCGCTGGACCTGGCGGCCGAGCGCGACATGGACCCGCAGGTGCGGCGGTGGCTGGCGTTCGCGCGCCAGAAGGTCGACGAGACCGTGACCGTCCACCGTGGCCTGACCGCGGGAACGGCGGCCGTGGCGGGGGAGCTCGCGGTGAACCGCGCGGCCCTGGACGCGCGGGCGGCCTCGGCCGTCACCCGGGACGCGACGGTGCGGTCGCGGTGCGGGGCCGTGGAGCCGCGCGACGCGCGGCGATCGGAGCCGTACGCCGAAAGGGTTGTGCGGCAACGCGAACGCCTCGAACTCCCGCCGCTGCCGACGACCACCATCGGCTCGTTCCCGCAGACCGGGGAGCTGCGCGCCGCGCGCGCCGACCTGCGGGCGGGACGACTGGACCATGCGTCCTATGAGGACCGCATCGCCGCGGAGATCCGCGAGGTGGTGGCGTTTCAGGAGAAGGCCGGGCTGGACGTGCTCGTGCACGGCGAGGCCGAACGCAACGACATGGTGCAGTACTTCGCCGAGCGGCTCAACGGATTCCTCGCCACCCGCCACGGCTGGGTCCAGTCCTACGGCACCCGCTACGCCCGACCGCCGATCCTGGCCGGCGACGTCAGCCGACCCGCCCCGATGACGGTGCGGTGGACCGACTTCGCGCGAACCCACACCGACCGTCCGCTGAAGGCGATGCTCACGGGCCCCGTGACCATGCTGGCGTGGTCGTTCGTGCGCGACGACCAGCCGCGCGCCGACACCGCCCGCCAGGTGGCCCTGGCGCTGCGCGACGAGGTCGCGGAGCTGGAGGCGTCGGGCTGCGGGGTGATCCAGGTCGACGAGCCCGCGCTGCGCGAGACCCTGCCGCTGCGCGCCGCGCGGCGTGCGTCCTACCTGGAATGGGCGACCGAGGCGTTTCGGCTCGCGACGGCGGGCGTCGACGCGGCCACCCAGATCCACACCCACATGTGTTACGCGGAGTTCGGCGAGATCCTCGGCGCCATCGAGGAACTGGACGCCGACGTCATCAGCCTGGAGGCGGCCCGCTCGGGCATGACGGTGGCGCGGGAGCTGGCGGCGGCCGCCTACCCCCGCGAGGTCGGCCCCGGCGTGTACGACATCCACTCCCCGCGCGTGCCGTCGGTGGACGAGATCGCCGAGGCGCTGCGGGCGGCGCTGTCGGCGGGGATCCCCGCCGAGCGGTTGTGGGTCAACCCCGACTGCGGGCTGAAGACCCGCGGCTGGCCGGAGGTGCGCGAGGCCCTGGGCAACCTCACCGCGGCGGCGGTGCGGGTGCGCGCCGAGCTGGCGCGGTAGCAAAGCCGCGCCGGGTGCCCCAACCCATTGAAGGCACCCGGCGCGGCCGGTTTCAACGGACCTCGACGAAGTCGAGTTCGGTGAAGCCCTTACCGTGCGCGAATCGCAGGGTGTTCCAGCCCGCCTTCGCGTTGACGGTGAGGTGTACCCGCTTCCAGTTGTCCCAGCCGGTGAGCGGGTACGTCACGGTTCGCGCCGCGCCGCCGTCGACCGACAGGCGGTGGGTGGCTCCCTGACGGGATCCGGTGGCGTACCCCACCGCGACGAAGTACCGTCCGGCGCGGGGCGCGAAGAATCTGATGTCCACATGGCTGTCGGAATGGTCGATGCGGGCGGCGACCTTGCCGCCCGAGGCCCCCTTGGCGTGGTCGCGGACGCGGCAGTCGTGGAACGCGCCGTTCTCCGCCTCGTAGCGGGCGCGGGACCCGCGCACCACGGGCCGCCCGCCCGCCCAGCCCAGGTCGGCGCGGAACATGCTGCGACCCGCGCCGGTCAGGCCGTGGAAGAAGACGCTGTCGACGCCGTGCGCGCCCGGCACCACGTCGGCGCCGCCGGGTCCCTTGACCGCGCCGTCGGTGCTGGCGGTGGTGATGAGCGGGCGCATCCGCTTGAAGGGCCCGGTGAGGGTCCTCGATCGGGCGACGCCCGTGAAGTAGTTGTCCTTGCTGAAGACGCCGCCCGAGTAGAACAGCACGTACCAGTCGCCGTGCTTCACCATGACGGGCGCCTCGATGATGCCGTGCTCGGACTTCAGGTCGTTGCGCAGCAGGGTGACGCGGGACCGCTGGAACCTCACGCCGCTGGCGTCGGTGCGTTGCAGGTATAGCTTCGGGCGCAGCCCGCGCGAGTTCAGGTCGCTCTTGTACAGCAGGTAGCGCTGCTTGCCCTCCACGAAGGACGACGCGTCGATGGCGCCGCCGTCGGACGGCGGGCAGACCAACGCCTTGGTGCCCAACGGTTTGAACGGCCCCAGCGGGCTCTTGGCGACGGCCGCGCCGATGCATTGGAGGTCGGGGTGCCTGCTGTGCGCCGTGTAGTAGAGCAGGTACTTGCCGTCGGCGCGGCGGGACACGTCGGGCGCCCAGGTCTTGCCGCCCTTGGCCCACGCACCCAGCCTCGGCAGGGCGTCCTTACCGTGCACCTTCCACGGGCCGCCCGGCGACGGGGCGGTCGCCACGGGAAGGTTGCGCCCGCCGGTGTTGGTGGCGTACGCGTAGTAGGTCTTGCCGAAGTGGTTCACCTCGGGATCGGCGAAGTTCCGCTTGATCACCTTCTGCGGCGACACCGGCGCCGCGGCGGTGGTGTCGGCGTCGGCATGGGCGCCGCCGCACCACCACAGCACCGACGCGGCGAGCACCGCGACCACGGCGGCGGCGAGCAGGATTCGCTTGCGGCTCAGGGCAAGGGCATTCGTGGGCATGGAGGTCAACGCTTTCGGGAGTCGATGTGCGACAGGGCGACACGCTACCGACGTCGGCGGCGGGCGGGCAATGCCTCGGGCGGGAAATGGCCACGAGTGCTAGCTTCTATGGCCGTGTCGGACAGACTTGACGAAATTGGCACGCTCGAGCCGCGGCTTCGGCTGCGGGAACTGACCGTCGCCGACGCCGCCGACTACCACGACCTGCTGCGGGCGAGCCGCGACCATCTCACCGAGTTCGGCGACTACGACCGCGAAGTCAATGCCACGTTGGACGACATCCGCGAACATCTCGCCGACCCGACCGATCGCAACCTGCGTTACGGCCTGCGGCTGGACGGGGCCCTGATCGGTCGCATCGACCTCAATCCCGTGAACCCGCCGAACTACTCCATCGGGTTCTGGCTCGGGGCCGACGCACGGGGCCACGGCTACGCGACCCTGGCCGCCGAGGCGCTCATCGCCCACGCCCGCGACGCACTCGATGCCACCGACGTGTGGGCGGGCGTGACGCACGGCAACGTCCGCAGCGGGCGAGTGCTTGATCGCTTGGGCTTCAAACGAACCGAAGACTTTGACACGTATACCCGTTTCCATCTGGGTCTGTCGCGTGGCGAGTAAACAGCGCGGGGGCGTCGGCGCGTCTGTTGGGTAGCGCTCAACGACCCCAGGAGGAACACGTGCGTAAGCGACATGTCGCGGCCCTTGTCGGCGCGGCCGTCTTGATCAGTGCGGGCGGAGGGTTGGCGTTGGCCGACTCGGCGTCCGACGAGCCGACGCCGGGCAAGATCGCCGACACCGTCACCCTGCCCACGGGCGAGCAGGTGCGGTCCACCCCAGACGGTGGGCTCGCGCTGGTCGACCCGTCGGACGAGGTGTTCTCCACTCGGTTGTCCAATGGGGACCGCGTCGTCATTCCCGTGGCGAAGCTGCCCGAGGTGCGTTCGGGCAGAGCGGACGCGCGGCTGTACGACGTGGACGCGTTGCTGCGCAACGGGTACAGCGACGCCAGGAAGGTCTCCGAGCCGTCCCGTCTGGGCGAAAGGTTCATGACGGGCGAGACCCGTCGGGCCGACGCCACGACGGTCACGGTGAACTTCACCTGGCTGGACGGCAAGCAGCCGCCCGAGGCGGGCGGGGGATGGATCAACCTGGACACCGGCGAGTCCAACTTCTTCCAGGCCGACAAGGGAACCGCCGCCATCGACCTGAAGCCGGGCAACTACGGGATCCTCGCCGACATGCGCGCCGCGCGCGGCAAGGAGCAGGACTTCGCCTCGTACGTCACCGATCTGAAGGTCACCGACAAGGCGACCACGGTCGCGGTGGACGGGACCAAGGCCAAGAAGCTGGCGTACCAGGTGGACGCGAAGGACGCGAAGCCCGTGTCGTTGGACGTCAACTACTTCCAGAAGGCGGGCGACAGCGCGCTGGTGTCGGGGTTCACCGCCGACGCGGGATCGGGCGCCTACGCGATCCCCTCCGACAAGCCCAGGGGCCACGAGGCGGGATACCTCGCCGACGCCGAGCTGTCGGGGCCGTCGGACGCGTCCAAGCCGTATACCTACAGCCTCTTCGACATGCGCACCAACGGAAACCCCGCCGACCCGACGCTGAGGGTCCACGACGATCAGCTGTCGCGGCGCACCGCCCGCTACGACGGGCAGGGCGTCAAGACCACGTTGGACCGCCAGAACCTGCCCGACAACCCGGTCATCACCCCGCCGATCTACTCGCCAGGGGTGCCTGTGACCGTTCCGTCCACCCGCACCGAGTACTACACCGCCTCGGCCGATGTGGACTGGAACCTGCTGGCCGACTTTCAGGACGACTCGCGCGGCGACGGCGCGTTCCGCCACCTTGGTGCGTTGAAACCTGGTGGGGGCAAGGACACCTGGCTGTCGGCGCCCGTGTCGGTCGGACTGCCCGATTCACGGGTGCCGAGCTGGATCGGGATGGAGCGCGTCCCCTATGACGCCGCCTCGGGCAAGCCCGAACTGCAGATCCTGCCCGCGATGTTCGCGGGTGTCGCCGACGGCGAGGTCGACGCCGCCATGGGCCTGACGGGCACGTCGAAGGTCAGCAAGGACGGCAAGGTCCTGGGCTCCACCAAGACGGGTGGCGCGGTGTCGGCCGACCTGCCGAAGGGCGATTCGGGCCGCTACACCGTGACCTTCGACGGCAGCCGCGACGCCACCTGGACGAAGCTCGGCACCCGCTCCACCGCGACGTGGACCTTCGATTCGGCGGAGGTCTCCAAGGCCACCCCGCTGGACGTGTCGGCGGTGCGGTTCAACGCCTCGGGCGTCACCGACGGCTACGCCAAGGCGGGCAAGACGCAGGACGTCTCCCTCGACTTCGTCACCCAGCACGGCGCGGCCGACCGCACGTGCGCGTCCATGGCCTTCCAGGTGTCCTATGACGACGGAAAGACCTGGAAGAAGGTGTCGATCGACCGCCACGGCGACCACGCCACCGCGAAGCTCAAGCACCCCTCGGGCACGACATTCGTGTCCATCAAACTGTCCGCAAAGGACGACAGGGGACAGACGGTCGAGACCTCCACCGTCCGCTCCTACGGACTCAACTAACCCTCCCCAACCGCCGCGCGGGTCCGCTCCCATGGGCCCGCGCGGCCCCATGTGCGTGTTCGCTCGCCGCCACCGCCCGCCCGCGAGCGCCCTCGTCGGGCGGGGAGGTCGCGGTCTCGACCCGCCGTCATACGGGGATGCCGCCGTCTCGGTTCCCGCCGTCGTGCGGGGGATGCCGCCGTCGCCATCCCCACCGTCGAGGGGGAGGTCTATGGCCGCGTCTCTCGCCGTCGGGCTTGGATTGCCGCCGTCGTCATCGCCGCCGTCGAGGGGGAGGTCTACGGCCTCGACCGTGCGCGAGAGGCCTTTTTACTCTTGAGGCCCCGACTCGATCTGAATCTGCAACGCCCGCAACGCCTCCTGCCAGCGCCGCGGGTCGGCGGCGCGATTGGCGTACATCTTGGCGACCTGCGGGTGGGGCAGGATCAGGAAGGGACCGTCCGCAAGGGAGTCGGCCACCGCGTCGGCGACCCGCTCGGGCGCGATCGCGTCGGGTTCCAGCAGGGCCTTGCCGTAGGCGCCGATGTCGGCGATCATGTTGGTGCGCACGCCCAGCGGGCACAGGGCCTGGACCGTGATTCCCTTGTGGCCGTAGGTGATGCGCATCCACTCGGCGAATGCCAGGACCGCGTGCTTGGTGACCGCGTACGGGGCGGCGCCCAGCATGGTGAGCAGGCCCGCCGCCGAGACCGTCGACAGGAAGTGGCCCCTCCCTCGCTCCAGCCAGTCGCCCGTGAGGGCGCGACTGGCGCGCACGTGGGCCATCACGTTGACCTGCCACGCCAGGTCCCAGTCCGCGTCGGTCGCCTGCTCGCTTCCGCCCGTCGGCACTCCCGCGTTGGCGCAGTAGATGTCGATGGCGCCGAGTTCGGCGCGGGCCGTGGCGATCAGGTCCTCGGGCGCCGCGGCGTCGCCCGCGATCGCCGTCCCGCCGATCTCGGCGGCGACCGTTGCGGCGGCGGGTTGATCCAGGTCGTTGACCACCACGCGGGCGCCGCCGTCGGCGAAGCGCCGCGCCATCGCCGCGCCGATCCCGTGGCCCGCGCCCGTGATGACCACGCCCGCGTCGCGAAGTTCCGTCATGTCAAGCCTCCCAACAGGGTCATGCCGCCGTCGAGCACAATGGTCTGTCCCGTGATCCACGAGGCCTCGTCCGACAACAGGAACCGCACGGCGGAGGCGACGTCGGTGACCTCGCCGAGGCGACCCAGGGGATAGGTCTCGGCGACCTGACGTTCGTTGTCGGCGTACAGGGCCGAGGCGAAGCGGGTCTTGACGATGGCGGGCGCCACCGCGTTGACGCGGATGTCGGGGGCGAGCTCGGCGGCCAGCTGCGCGGTCAGGTGGATCATGGCGGCCTTGGTGGCGCCGTAGAAGCCCAGGCCGGGGGCGGGGCGCAGGCCCGCCACGGAGGACACGTTGACGATCGCGCCGCCGCGCTCGGCCATGGACGCCTTGTGCACCTTCTGGGTCCACTCCAGGGCCGTCATGAAGTTGATGTCGAGCATCTTGCGGGCCACGGCGGGGTCGAGGTCGATGACGGGGCCGAACACGGGGTTGGTGCCCGTGTTGTTCACCAGAACATCGATGGGCCCGAAGGTCTCGATGGTTCGGGCGATCGCCTCGTCCTGGTGGCCGGGGTCGTGGGCCTTGCCCGCCACCGCGATGGCGTGTTCGGGCCCGCCCAGCGACTCCACCGCCTCGGCCAGGGTGTCGGCGCCGCGGGCGGTGAGGCACACCCGATCGCCCGCGGCCACCAGGGCCTGGGCGATGCCGAGGCCGATGCCCCGACTGGCGCCCGTGATGATCGCCGTTCTGCTCATCTATGCTCCTCGATTCGTTTCGGACGGACGGCACGAGCGCGGCCACGCGTCCCGCCGCGTGTCGGAACCGTGCTCGGCCAACAGATCCATGTCTCCCGTGTCGGGGCCGCGCGGTTCCTCGGTGGCGAACCCCATCACCGCCTTCCCAGCCGTTCCAGGCCCGCCGCCGCGATCGGCGCCACCAGGTTCCCGATCGACGCGAAGCCCTCGCCGAGGGTCTGCCCGTGTATGTGTCGATAGTGGATCCCCTCGAGGATCACCGCCAGCTTGTAACACGCGAACCCCTCGTACCAGGCGAGTTGCCCGACGTCGATCCCGCTGGACGCCGTGTACATCTCGATGAGCTCGGCCGAGGCGGGGAAGCCCGCGGCGGGGTTCACGGCGTCGGCGATCAGATCGCGCGGCAGATCGTCGAATCCGTCCCAGTACATCCGCAGCAGTCCCAGATCGGTGAGCGGGTCGCCGAGGGTGGCCATCTCCCAGTCCAGCACGGCCGCGATCGTGTCGTCGCCCGCGGCGATCGCGTTGTCGAGCCGATAGTCGCCGTGCACAATGGAGTGCCGCGCGGACTCGGGCACCCCCTCGGCCAGCGCGTCGTGCAGCGAGTCCAGATCGGGCAGCTCGCGGCTGCGGGAGGATTCCGCCTGCCGATGCCAACGCCGCACCTGCCGCTCCAAGAACCCTTGCGGCCGCCCGAAATCGCCCAGGCCCACGGCGTCGAAGTCCACGGTGTGCAGCGCGGCCAGCACCTCGACGAGGTGGTGCGACAGCCTTTCCGCGCGCTGCTCACCCAAACCGCTGGTCTGCGCCGCCGAGCGATACACCGTGCCGTCCACATAGTCCATCACGTAGAACGGCGCCCCGAGCACCTCGGCGTCGTCGCACAGCAGCCGCACCCTCGGCACGGGCACGGGAGTGTCGGCCAGCGCCGCCATCACCCGGTACTCCCGCCCCATGTCGTGCGCGGTGGCCAGCACGTGCCCCAGCGGCGGCCGCCGCACCACCCACGCGTTGTCCCCGTCGGTGACGGAGTACGTGAGGTTGGACTTCCCGCCCGGGATCAGTTGGGCCTCAAGCGGTCCAGCGAACAGCCCGGGCAGCTCGGCATCCACGTGCGACCGCAATCGATCGAGGTCCAGGCCCCGGGGGCCGTCCGACCGCGCCATAGCGTCTCCAAGCCCGACTCGTCGTTACTCGTCGGTAAGGATGCTAGTCGAAAAGCCGTCGCTCATGGCCCGCCAGCTCGATCGACTCCGCCCGATGACTTGTATCGGCGGAAACCGTGGGGCACAATGGTCAACGTGACTATCAGCACACACCACGGACGGGCAGGGGGGCGATTCGCCTCCCGAGCGGCGACGCGCCGCGCGGCCCGTCGAATGTGCGGTCACCAATCCCGAGGCACCTTCTCTTAGCACGACATAACTGCCCGCACACCCTCTAGGCCGTCGTGTCCACGATGGCTGATTACCGAGGGCCCGTGCGGACATGTGCTGGAGGGACCGTGTCGCTTCTTCGGATGCTCAGCGGTGGATCGCGGATTCCGCGCGCCACCGTGTTCGTGCTTGTCCTGGTGATCCTCTTCTCCCGCAAGACACGCCGTCGTCGCGACGCCGAGCGCGTGCTCGCGCTTCTCGTCGGTGGCGCCGACGACGAGCAGGTGGAGCGGTGATCGGGCCCCCTCAGCCCCGCGTCGCCTGGTCGGCGGCGCGGCGGCAGTCGTCCATGGTGTGTTCGGACAGGGAGCGGCGCACCCGCGGCAGGGCGCGGGCGGACATGGACAGGCTGGTCACCCCGAGCCCCGCCAGCACCACGGCCAGCGCGGGGTCGGACGCCGCCTCCCCGCACACCCCGACCGACACGCCCGCCGCGGCGCCCGCGTCGGCGCAGCAGGCGATGAGCGACAGCAGCGCGGGTTGCCACGGGTCCAGCAGGTCGGCCAGGTCGCTGGATTGGCGGTCGGCGGCGAACAGGTACTGGCTCAAGTCGTTGGTGCCGATGCTGAGGAAGTCCACCACCTTGACCAGCTCGATGGCGGCCAGCGCCGCGGCGGGAACCTCCACCATGACGCCCACCGTGGATATCCCCGCGGCGCGGGCGCGCTCGGCGAAGTCGGCCGCCTCCGTCACGGTCGACACCATGGGCGCCATGACCCGCACCTCGGCGTCGGTGTCGGACGCCGCGGCGGCGATCGCCGCCAGCTGGGTGTCCATCAACGTGGCGTCGCGCCGCACCAGGCGCAGCCCCCGCACCCCGAGCGCGGGGTTGGGCTCGTCGGTGAGGTTGGCGAACGGCAGCGGCTTGTCGGCGCCCGCGTCCAGGGTGCGCACCACGACGGGGCGGTCGCCCGCCGCGGCGAACACCTCGCGGTACGCGCGGGTCTGTTCGGCCACGGTGGGCGCGGTGGTGCGGTTCAGATACAGCAGCTCGGTGCGAAACAGCCCCACCCCCTCGCAGTCGTCGGGGATCTCGGACGCGCCGCCGATGTTGCTCAGCAGCGCCACCCGATGCCCGTCGGCCGTCTGGCCCGGGCGCGATGACATCGTGCCCTGGTCGTCCAGGCGCGTCGACGCTTCCGCCCCCGTCCGGCCGCGGCCGAGGGAGTCGCGCGACGCCGCCGCCTGTGCGGCCAGGCGGTCGACCTCCGCGGCGTCGACCCCCACGGCGACATCGCCCGTGGCTCCGTCCACACTCACCAGGGTCTCGTCGTCGACCGCCGTGATGCCCTTGCACCCGACGATGGCGGGCAGCCCGACCGCGCGTGCCAGGATCGCGGTGTGGCTGGTGGGCCCGCCCGAGGACACCACGAGGGCGAGCACCTGATCCAGGTTCAGGGTCGCGGTGTCGGCGGGCGCCAGGTCCTCGGCCGCCAACACGAAGGGGCGCCCGGGATCGGGAACCCCGGGGGCGGGGCGATCCAGGCACACCGCGGTGGCGCGGTCGCGCAGGTCGTCCAGGTCGGTGACCCGCTCGGCCAGCAGGCCGCCCGCGGCGGCGAACGCCTCGCGGTGCGCGGCGAAGGCCGCGTGGATCGCGTGAGCGGCGTCCATTCCCGACCCGACGTGCTCGGCGACCGCGTCGACGAGCATCGGGTCGGTGGCCATCATGGCCTGGGCCTCCAGCACCTCCACCGCGGGACCCGTGGCCGCCGCAGCGCGCGCGTTCACCTGCGCCGCAACGTTTTCCAGCGCCTCGCGTGCCCGCCGCCCCTCGGCCTCGACGTCGCCGACCGCCCGCGGCGCGGGCAGCGGCGGCACGGGCGCCAGCTTGATCAGCGGGCCCGCCGCGACGCCGGGGCTCACCCCGATGCCGCGCAACCGCTCAGGCATCGGCTTCCTCCGCGTCCAAATCCCGCTCCAGCAACGCCCCCAAGGACTCCAGGACCTCCGCGGCGTGTGGTCCGTCGGCCTCCAGCGTCACCTCCGCGCCCTGCTTGGCGCCCAGCGCCATCACCGCCAGCAGGCTGCGGGCGGGCACGAACGGCTTGCCGCCCGTCGACACCCGCACCTCGGCGTCGGCCGCGGTGGCGGCCTGGACGAACAGCTTGGCGGGGCGGGCGTGCAGCCCGCTGGCCGACCCGATCACGACGGTCTTGGTGGCCATGACTACTCCTCAGGGTTCGATGGTGACCTTGATGGCCTCGCCGCGCGCCACGATCCCGAAGGCGTCGAGGGCGCGCTCCAGCGGCAGGCGGTGGGTGATGAGGTCGGCGACCTCGACCGCGCCCGAGGCGATGAGCCGCAGCGCCTCGGCGTTGTGGGCGGGGCTGGATCCATTGGCGCCCACGATGGTCAGCTCGCGGTAGTGGACCAGGTTCGAGTCGCAGGTGATGGTCGGGTCGTCCTTGGGGAGCCCCCCGAACATGCTGATGCGACCGCCGCGCGCCGCCAGCCGCAGCGCCTGCTCCTGGGCCGCGCCCGAGGCGGCGGCCACGATGGTCACGTCGGTGCCGCGCCCGTTGGTGAGCTTGGAGATCTCGTCGACGAGGTCGGCGTCGCCGCTGCAGATCGCCGCGTCGGGCTTGACCAGGTTCGCGGCCATCTCCAGGCGCCGCGCGCTCAGCTCGGCCAGGAACACCCGCGCCGCCCCGCGCGAGCGGGCCAGCCGCACATGCAGGCACCCGATCGGGCCCGCGCCGATCACCAGGACGTCGTCGCCCTCGCCGACCCCGGCCAGCTCCTGTCCGTTGAGGACACACGCCAGCGGCTCGGCCACCGACGCCTCGGCGAACCCGATGCCGTCGGGGATGGCGTGCAGGCCGTCCACGGCCAGCACCTGTGCGGGAACCACGACGTGGCTGGCGAACCCGCCGTCGTAGTGGTAGCCCATGGACGTCTGGTTCGGGCACACGGTCATGCGCCCGCGCCGACACTCGTCGCACTGTCCACAGGGAACGGCGGCGATCACCTGGACTCGGTCTCCGACGTCCCAACCGGAGACCTCCCCTCCCACCTCGGTGATCTCGCCGGCGATCTCGTGGCCCATCACCCGCGGCGGCACGATGTGGTGGTGCCCGAAGCGGGAGATCTTCACGTCCGTGCCGCACGTGGAGCAGGCCCGAACCCGCAGCAGCACCTCGCCGGGTCCGGGGCCGGGTTGGGCGGCGTCCTCGATGCGCACGTCGCCGGGGGCGTGGAATCGCACCACCTTCATGAGACGGTGTCCTTTCTTATCGGTGCCAACAGTTGGAGCATCGTGTCGGTGTCGGTGGCCTCGCGCAGGGCGCGGGCCGCGTCGGGGTCGAGCAGGATCTCGGCCAGCTGCGCCAGCAGAGCCACGTGTCCGTCGCCGGCCGCGGCGATCGCGACGCACACCGACACCTCCTCGCCGCCCCAGTCCACTCCGGACGGAAAGCGCAGCACGGCCAGCGCGTCGGAGCGCACCAGGGCCTTGGAGTTCGCGGTGCCGTGCGGGATCGCCACGCCCTCGCCGACATAGGTCGAAATGGACCGTTCGCGTTGCCGCATGGCGTCGACGTATCCGGGCTCCACAGCGCCGATCTCGACGAGCACCTCGCCGCAGCGGTCGATGGCGGCGTCGCGGTCGGCGGCCGACTCCTCCAGCCGGATCGCCTCGGCCGTCAACAGGTCAGACATCGAGCTCCCCGCCGCTCTTGATCGTCTTCACCAGGTTGGTCACGGCGACGTCCCCGATGAACACCTCCACCGACACGATCGGCTTGCCCGGGGCGCTGCCGCGCGCCCGCGCCGCCAATCCCACGTGGCACACGATGACGTCGGCGTCGTCGGGGATCGTGTTGACGGGGGCGTGCTCGACAGTGACGTTGTGTTTGGACAGTTGGCGCTTCAGTTGGCTGGCCAGCATGACGCTGGAGCCCATCCCGGCGTCACAGGCCACGACGACCTTGTGAATGTCTGATGCCTTGATTCCCATGGTTTCTCAGTTCTCCTCGGCCAGAGCGGGTTCGGGTTCTTCCTCGGTGGTTGGTGTCGATTCCGGCGGTGTCTCCTTGGCGCGCCCGAAACCCAGAAGGGCCGACGCCACCACGAAGGACACGACCGCGGCGATGGTGATCCCGGCCAGCACCCCGAACCAGCTGCCGGGGGGCATCACCGCGACGTAGGCGAAGATGCTGCCCGGCGAGGGCGTGGCGGCCAGTCCGGCGCCGGTGATCATGAAGGTCCCGACCCCGGCGGCGCCGCCGGCCATGGTGGCCAGGATGAGGCGCGGCTTCATCAGGACGTACGGGAAGTAGATCTCGTGGATGCCGCCCAGGAACTGGATGACCATCGCGGCGGGGACCGACGGCCGCAGCCGCCTCGGGCCGAAACACAGATAAGCCAACAGAAGCCCAAATCCGGGCCCGGGGTTGGACTCCACCATGAACAGGATGGACTTGCCGGTTTCCTTGGCCTCGGCGATTCCCAGCGGGCCCAGCACTCCGTGGTTGACGGCATTGTTGAGGAACAGCACCTTGGCGGGCTCCACCAGCAGCGACGCGGCGGGCAGCAGGTCGTGGGCGATCAGCCAGTGCACCCCCTCGCCGGCGCCGCTCGTGATGACGTGGACGACCGGCCCGATCACCCACATCCCCACCAGGGCCATGCCCGCGCCGATGATCCCGGCTGTCATGTTGTCCACGAGCATCTCGAAGCCGGGCTTCACCCGGTCCTCGAAGATCTTGTCGACGAGCTTGATGACCCACGCCGCCAGCGGCCCGATCGCCATGGCGCCCAGGAACATCGGGATGTCGGCGCCCACCACGATGCCCATGGTGGCCACGGCGCCGACCACGGCGCCGCGCTGTCCGTGCACCAGGCGTCCGCCGGTGTAACCGATCAGGACGGGCAGCAGGAACGTGACGGTGGGGTCGACCAGCTCGGCCAGGTGCTTGTTGGGGATCCATCCGGTGGGGATGAACAGCGCGGTGATGAGGCCCCAGGCGATGAACGCGCCGATGTTGGGCATCACCATGGCGGCCAGGTAGCCGCCGACGCGTTGAATGCCTGCCTTGACGCCGGTCCCGGTGACCGGAGGGGTGTATTCCGACATGGGTTTACTCCAGAGTAGACAATTGTGGGGTGGGAACGGGGCGGATCCGCACCCCGGTGCGGTTGACGTCGCCGGGCGCGGGCATCCGGCTGCCGGGCAGGGACACCGCGGCGGCGCCCCACGACAGCGCCTCGATGAGGGCGTCGTCGCCGTGGGCGCCGGCGGCGAGGAATCCGGCGAGCATGGCGTCGCCGGCGCCGACGTTGCTGCGGGCCTCCACCTGCGGGGAGGTTCCCACCAGCACGCCGTCGTCGTCCACCAGGACCGCGCCGTCGGCGGCCAGGCTGGCCAGCACGGCGCCGACACCCTTGGCGCGCAGGGCGATCGCGGCGCGGGCGACGTCCTCGGTGGACTCCAGTGCGGTCCGGGTGGTCTCGGACAGCTCGCGGCGGTTGGGCTTGACCAGGTGGGCGCCCGCTCGGGCCGCGGCCAGCAGCCACGGGCCGCCGGCGTCGACGGCCAGCCGGGCGGTGCCGGCCAGGCGGCGGCACAGCGCGGTGAACTCGTCGATGGACACCCCGGGCGGGGCGGCGCCGCTGAGCACCACCCATTCGGCGCCCTCGGCGGCCCGGGTGATCGCCGCGCACACCGCCTCGAACTCCTCGGCGGTCAGCTCGGGTCCGGGCTCGTTGATCTTGGTGACCAGGCCGCTGGGCTCGACCAGGGTGAGGTTGGAGCGGGTGCGCCCGCCGATGGGCACCGCGACCACGCCGACTCCCTCGGCGTCCAGCATCTCCACCAGTTGGGCACCGGAGTGCCCGCCGTACGGCAGCACCGCGCGGGTGGCGATGCCGTGCGCGACCAGGGCCCGGGACACGTTGACGCCCTTGCCACCCGGGTCGAGGCGGGCCTGCCCGGCGCGGTTCACCTTGCCGTGGCGCAGCGTGCCGATGTCCAAAGCGCGGTCCAGGCTCGGGTTGAGGGTGACGGTGAGGATCATGCGCGCGACAACCTGACCCCGGCGACCTCGAGCTCGGCGGCCAGGTCGGCGTCGACCTCGGCGTCGGTGATCATGAGGTCGACATCGGACAGTTCGCCGAAGCGCGCCATGTGGTCGTGGCCCACCTTGGTGTGGTCGGCCAACAGCACCACCCGGCGGGCGGAGCGGATCATGGCCCGCTTCACCGTGGCCTCGGCCTGGTGCGGGGTGGTGAGCCCGTGCTCGACGGTGATGCCGTTGGTGCCCATGAACGCCACGTCCACGTACAGCTCGGACAGGCAGCGCAGCGCCCATTCGTCCACGGTGGCCAGTGTCTTGCCGCGCACCCTGCCGCCCAGCAGCAGCACGGTGAGGTTCTCCTTGACGCTCAACACGGTGGCCAGGACGGGGGAGTTGACCACGACGGTGAGTTCGCGGTCGGTGGGCATCAGCTGGGCCATGCGGGCGGTGGTGGTGCCGGCGTCCAGGATGACCGCGCCGTCCTCGGGGATCTCGGCCAGCGCCGACTTGGCGATGCGCTCCTTCTCCTCGGTGAGAACGGTGTCGCGGTCGGTGACGGCGCGCTCGAAGCCGATCCGCTCGATGGGTATGGCGCCGCCGTGGACCCGGCGGATCACGCCGGCGCGCTCCAACGTGGTGAGGTCGCGGCGCACGGTCTCGGCGGTGACGTTGAGCGTCTCGGCCAGCTGTGTGACCTCCACGCGTCCCTCGGTACGGGCCAGGCGTACTATCTCCTGCTGGCGTTCCTCGGCGTACATGATGTGGTTTCACCACCGTTTCGTTTTGTTTTGGACGAAAGTACGCCCGTTTGACATCGAAGTCAATAAGAGATATCGATGTAGCAATGGAAAGTACGTGACCAGGACCTTTCCTAGGAGGCCATGAGAAGCGTTGGCGCTGAAGCAAAGAATCCTTAGACTTATTTGCGCCAAACCCTTGCCAAAGCTCGGATTTTGGGCTTAAATCAGCCGAGAAGCCACGAAGGTTCGGGCACAAACAAAAACAAACGGACGTCCCGGTTTCGCCAACCCCGACTCGCCGGTGACGTCCACCAAGGACGGAGTGAGACAGTACATGTCCCACAACACCAATATCGACATCCACGCGGTGCGTCGAGCCGCCGACGCGTTGCGCCGCACCGCCGACGATCTGCACGACAAGCGCAAGAATCTGTTGACCCGCCTGGCCAATGGCGCCGGCGAGCGTCCGATCGAGAAGACCAAGGACAACATCATGGTCACCGTGGGGGTGAACGACCACACTCACTCCCTGGGGCACGCGGGTGAGGTGCTGGTCGACAAGATCAAGAGCTGTGGAGACTCCTATCTGGCCGCCGAGGAGGGCATCCGCGCGATGAGCGCGGTGATGTCCAAGATGGCCGACGAACTGGGAAACCAGGACAACCTGTCCGCCGACGATCTGAACCACGTGGTCGACGGCCTGTTCAGCGTCCAGGTGCTGGCGCCCGGCGCGTCGCCGGAATCCATCGACTGGTTTGGATTGGGGCAGAAGTGAACACCAACTATGACGACCTGAGCTCCGAACAGATCCGCGTCATGGCGGTCAAGGACGCCGAGCACTCCGGCGACATGGCCGAGCAGGCGCGGGTGCTGCGCGACATGGCCGGCGACCTGCGCGACGCCGTCGACAAGGTGCGCGGCCACTCCGAGGGCCTGTTCGGCAAGGGAATCCTGACCTCCAAGGAGGCGCCCGCCCCCGACAGCCACTGGTCGGGTCACTCCGCGGGCATGATGACCGTCGAGTTGCGACGGTTGTACGGCACCTTCAGCGACGCTCCCGACAAGCTGAAGTCCAACGGCGACACCCTGGACAAGCTGACCACCAAGGTGCAGGACACCAACATCGCGCTGGACAAGCTGACCACGGGGAGCGGCAGCACGTCCACGAAGGACACCGAGGCGCGGCGCATCATGAGCGACGCGGCGACCACCTACCTGGATACCGCGAACGGCCTGGCGGAGCCGCAGTTCTACAAGGGGATGCGCAAGAAGGACCCCGCGGACGCCGGCGGCGACGACTGGACGCATCAGTACGGCACGCCGCGTTCCACGCCCTCGACCCCCCTGGAGCCCCGGACCCCGTCGCACCCCGGCACCGCGACGAACCCGAGCCCCACGTCCCCGTCGCACCCCGGAACCCCGGTCAGCGACCCGATCCCGGCGTCCGACCCGACTCCGACATCCGACCCGATCCCGAC
>NZ_DASQPW010000054.1:0-5211 GCF_035643755.1 Stackebrandtia sp.
GATCGCGGCGGCTTCGTCGAGACGCGTCAGTTGAGCGGCGGTGAATTCGACCTCCAGTGCGCCCAGATTGTTGTCCAGTTGCGCGGTGGTGCGCGCGCCGATGAGGGATGCCGTCACGTCCGGTTTCCGCAAGGTCCAGGCAAGCGCGACCTGGGCGGGCGTGCGACCCAGTTCCGTGGCGATCTCCTTCACGGTCTCGGCGATACCGAGATTGCGTTCGGTCACCCAGCCCACGGAGACGTTGAGACTCTTGCGAGCGCTTTCATCGGTTTCGGCGCCGACCGCGGTCAGATCCTCTCGCGTGTACTTACCGGTGAGCAACCCGCCGCCCAGCGGCGAATACGGGACTACGCCCAGCCCCATCTCGCGCGCCATGGGGATCAGGTCACGTTCACCGCCACGCTGGATCAGACTGTATTCGATCTGCAACGCGACCAGCGGCGACCAGCCCCGCAGGTCGGCGATCGCCTGCATCCGCGATGCCTGCCAGGCCGGGGTATTGGACACCCCGACGTACAAGACCTTGCCCTGTCGAACCAGATCATCCATGCCCCGCAGGATCTCCTCGACCGGCGTCGTGAAATCCCAGACATGCAGGTAGAGCAGATCGATGTAGTCGGTGTTCAGCCGCCGCAGACTGGATTCCACCGACGCGAACAGGTTCTTTCGGTGCGGCCCGCCGGAATTCGGGTCGCCGGGCCTGCGCAGTGTCGAGTATTTCGTCGCCACCACCAGGCCTTCCCGATTGTCGCGAGTAAACTCGCCCAGCAGGCGCTCGGAACTGCCGTTGGTGTAGGTGTCGGCGGTGTCGATGAAGTTGCCGCCGCGCTCGACATAGACGTCGAACAGTTTGCGCGCTTCGTCCCGCTCGGCGCCCCAGCCCCACTCGGTGCCGAAGGTCGCGGCGCCCAGCGCCAGCGGTGAGACCCGCAGCCCGGACCGACCCAGCATCCGGTAACTGTCGAGGGTGAGTGACATCATGTCCTCCAGAACTCGTGATCCGTTGTCAAGAACCGAGTCTGCGCCCGCCGCGAGCAGCGGAAAAGGGAGAAAAGTTCCTGGGAAAGCCAGTCCTACCCCGGCGTAACATCGAGCCCGATGACCCGCGCCATGGATAGGACGCAGGAGTTGGCCGCGTTTCTGCGGTCGCGTCGCGAAAGCCTGTCCCCGAACGATTTCGACCTGACCTCGCGCAGAAGATCCCGCCGCACCCCCGGCTTGCGCCGCGAAGAGGTCGCCGAACTGGCCGGAATCAGCATCGACTACATCGTGCGGCTGGAACAGGCCCGCGGCCTGCGACCCTCGGCCGACGTCGTGGAGGCGCTGGCCCGGGCGTTGCGGCTTAACCCCGACGAACGCGCCTACCTCTTCGGCCTGGCCCAGCATCGTCCCCGCAACACCGACAAACCCAGCACCGCCGCCGCACCACCCCTGGCCCGGCTTGTCGCCGATCTGTCACCACTGCCGGCGATGCTGATGAACCACCGCTACGACATCCTGGACTGGAACGCCGAAATGGCGCGTCTCCTGCTGGATTTCGACACGCTGCCGCCCCCGCGACGCAACTCGATGTGGCTGTGCCTGATGCACCCGGGCATACGCGAGTTCTATGTCGACCGCGAACGAGTCGTACGCGAGGGAATCGCCCACCTGCGCGCCGCCTGGGCCACGCACCCAGACGACCAGGCACTGTCCGATCTCATCACCGAATTCATCGGCCATGACGAGGAATTCGCGCGATTTTGGGCCGAGCGGGACGTCAAGGTCAACGGCCGCGGTCACAAGACGCTGCGGCATCCCGAAGTCGGAATGCTCACCATGCACTTCGAAGTCCTCATACCGCTACAAGATCCGGACCAACGGTTGCTGATCTACCGTGCCGCGGACGAGCAAAGCCAGTCGGCCTTGGACCGACTGTCGGACCATTGACCGTGAACCATCCACTCAGGCGCGGACCCGCAGGGACTCGAACCCTCTGGCCCCGACGCTGCCCCGTGATTCGTCGTGTCGGCGAGCCACTGTGGACTTGGCGCGATCGCGGTTAGTCGATACCCACGTGCGCTACGCGTCGGGTCTCGATGCCCGGTCCGGCCGGGGCAACGCCACCCACGGCGGCGTCGCTGCGGTATGTGCCGCGATCGACAGTCGCGGAGTTCAAGGAAGATTCCTGGTGTGACTGTTTGGTCCGTTCCGCGATCCGTCCTATGTGTATGTACGGCGCGGCGGGCGAACATGACGAGTACGTTACCATGGTATCTTGTTACCATGGTAACAGTCCAGAGAGTGCAAACGGGATTGCGCGTCGAAAAGAACCTGCTGAAGGTGCTCAAGGGCCTGGCCGAATATCTCGACATGCCGCTGGGCGAACTCGTCGAAGGCATCGCCCTGCACGCGTTCGAAGGCAAGGCGCCGTTCAGTCCCGAAATCCTGAGCAAGATCAAGCAGCTCAGGGACGTTTACGGCCTGAGCCTCACCGCGGCCGACGGCCACGCGCTGGAGGAGAAGTGATGCCCGTCCGGCGCCGGCTCACCGGCACCATCGAGGTGGCATTGCCGCCCGCGCAGGCGTTCCGACTGTTCACCCCGCGCGGCGAACAAGACTGGGTGGAGGGCTGGGACCCGCACTTCCCCGACCCTGAGGCCGACGACACCGAGCCCGGCACCGTCTTCGAAACCCATGCCCACGACCAGCGCACCATCTGGACCGTCGTCGACCGGCGGCCCGGCCGCATGATGTCCTACTCCCGCGCCACGCCCGGCCTCCGCGCCGGAACCGTCACCGTCTCGCTCGAGGCGACCCCCGGCCAAAGCGATCACAGCACCGTAACCGTCTCCTACGACCTGACCGCGCTGTCCGAAGCTGACCGCGCCGACCTTGCGAAGTTCGCCGCCGACTATCCGGGCTTCCTGCGCTCGTGGCAGGAGACCATCGCCGCCACGCTCGCGTGACCTCACTGGTTTTCGGGGGACGCCAGAAAGCCCTCACGCCACCCTCCGCCTAGGACTATCCCGGCGCGAGTTGACTGATGAGCCCCTTGCTCCACGCGCTGATCGCTGCTGTTTGCTCCGGCGAGAGCCGATCAAAGGCGAACCGACGGATGTTGGCCGCATGCCCGTGGATCGCGCGCTCGACCACATCGGCGCCCGACGGTGTCAGCATGATGCCGGTTCGGCGGCCGGCGGCGCCCGCCTCCGTTCGCTCCAGCAACCCGCGGCGCTCCATTCGGGTGAGTTGGTGTGCGACGCGGCCCTTCTCCCAGTCGAGCGAACCCGCGAGGTCGGTGACCCGCATCTGTCCGCCCGTGGCCGCGCGCAGCATCACGAGAATGCTGAACTCGGCCTTGGATATCCCGAAGTCGCGTTGCAGGGTCCGGTCGACCTCCTTGGTCAGCAGGCGTTGTGCCTGCATCCACTCGTCCCAGAACATCCATTCTTCGGGTGACAAGGATGCGGTCTCGGTCATGGGTACATCCTAGCCAGGAAGAGTTGACGTAACAACTCTTGCGCCTTAGAGTTGTCACGTCAACTTGAAACGAGCGAAAGGCGCATCACATGGGTCCAGCAGTCGTGGTCGTCGGAGGCGGATACGCCGGCACCCTCATCGCGAAGTCATTGGACGGCGACGCGAGGGTCACCCTCATCGATCCTCGGGATGCGTTCGTCAACTTCGCGGGTTCGCTGCGGGCATTGGCCCGGCCCGACTGGGCCCACCACCCGTTCTTCGACTACCGCACTCTCCTGAAACACGGCCGCGTCGTCCGGGACAGGGTGACGTCGGCCGATCCCGCCGGCGTCACCCTGTCCGATGGCGGCCGCGTCGATGCCGACTATCTCGTCCTGGCGACCGGGTCGAGCCACTCATACCCGGCCCACCCCCGGCACATGACCACCAGCGCGGCACCGGCCGTGAAGGATCTGCGCGTCACGAACGACCACCTTCGGCGCGCCGAGCGGGCATTGATCCTGGGTGCCGGCCCGGTCGGGCTCGAACTCGCGGGCGAGATTCGTGAGGTATGGCCAGACAAACACATCACCATCGTCGATCCATCGCCGGACCTTCTCCCCGAATTCCTGCCTGAGATACGCGCCGACCTCCACCGCCAACTCAAGGAACTCGACGTGGACCTGCGACTTGGCACGTCCCTGACCGAATCGCCGCCCGTCGAGCCGGGGACGAACTCAGCCTTCACGGCCACGACGGACGCCGGCGAGCCGATCACCGCGGACATCTGGTTTCGCAGCTTCGGCGCGCGCGTCAACACCGACTACCTGGAGGACGGCGCCCTCGTCGAACTCACCGAGCGTCGCACCGTGCCCGTCGATGAGTACCTGAACGTGGTCGGCTACCGGAGCGTCTACGCGCTCGGCGACATCGCCGACCTGTCCGATGCCAAGATGGCGACCCACGCTCAGACGCAGTCGCTCGTAGTCGTCGAGAACATCCGAGCACAACTGCGGGGCGACGAGACCGGAACCGTCTACGAGTCGGGATCCGTCCCGCGAATCTTGCTACCGCTGGGCACGCGCGCGGGCGTGGGCCAGCTTCCCGACCCCGCAGGCGGCGCCATCGCCGTACCGCTGGAGACAGTCATCCAGCGCAAGGGGATTGACCTCTTTACCTCCCGGTTCATGGAGAGGTTCGACCTGACCCCCTGAGCCCGAACGAATGCTGACCAGTCGACGTAACCATGGCCAAGGCGCCCCAGATTCCTGTTGCAAGGTCTCGAAGGGTGGGGTGGCGATCGCCGCCACCGTCGCAGTGGTAATCGATTCGCGACTCGAGCCGTCTTGGCCACGGCGAGGAAGACGAACAGATGAGGGATGTCATGGACAAATACGTTCAACGGCAGTCGTTTGCCGGGGATCTCGATGTACTTGTGCCTCGCAGTTTTGCCGCGTTTCGCGCGGCGTCGCGGGGGCTCTTCACCCGTGCTCTCCCCAACGGCAGCGGTTGGCGTAAGCGGCCGTCGTCTCCACCGCGTCGAGAGGATGCCTCACGCACCGAGCCGCTCGTGGATCACCGATCTACGCGACACACCGCGTGAAATCACTCCACGCACATTTGGTGTGCAAGTCTTGCCCCGCATTGGTTCCTTCCCCGTGACAACAGAACCAATCCACTACCGCCAACGACGCGAACCACTGCCCAAGACACGGCCACGACCAGCAAGAACACCCACAAACCGCACTTTGTTGGCGCTGTGGATGATGC
>NZ_DASQPW010000055.1:0-12507 GCF_035643755.1 Stackebrandtia sp.
ATCATCGGCGACATCCACGGCTGCCGCTCCGAACTGGAGACGCTGTTGTCCACACTGGGGTATCGGCTGCGGCGTGACGCGGACGGAAACGCCGTCGGTGCTTCGCATCCCGACGGGCGCACGGCGGTCTTCGTCGGCGACTTGGTGGATCGCGGACCCGATACCCCTGGGGTACTGCGGTTGGTCATGGGGATGGTCGAGGCGAATGACGCCCTGTGCGTGGCGGGCAACCACGAGGTGAAGCTGGTGCGTGCCCTCAACGGCAAGAAGGTCAAGGTGGCGCACGGGCTCAGCGAATCGCTTGAGCAGCTGGGGAAGCAGCCCGAGGAATTCGTCCAGAAGGCGCGCGCGTTCATGGACGGGCTCATCAGCCACTATCGACTCGACGGCGGCGATCTCGTTGTGGCCCATGCGGGTCTGCGTGAGGACTACCAAGGCCGCGCCTCGGGGAAGGTGCGCTCGTTCGCGCTGTACGGCGACACCACGGGTGAGACCGACGAATACGGGCTGCCCGTGCGCTACCCGTGGGCGCGGGAGTACCGCGGCAAGGCCATGGTCGTGTATGGACACACCCCGACGCCGAGCGCCGAGTGGGTCAACAACACCATCTGCCTCGACACGGGCTGCGTCTTCGGCGGGCAGTTGACCGCCCTGCGGTACCCCGAAAGGGAGATCGTAGCCGTGGACGCCGAAAACACGTGGTACGAACCCGTCCGTCCGCTCGCGGCCGCCGCGCCCACCCGCGAGCCCGCCGCCCTCGACTACGCCGACGTCGGCGGCACCCGCATCATCGAGACCAGCCTGCACGGCCGCGTCAAGATCCGCGAGGAGAACTCCGCGGCGGCGCTGGAGATCGCCAGCCGCTTCGCCGTCGACCCCAGGTGGCTGGTATATCTGCCGCCCACCATGTCCCCGTCCGACACCTCCACCCTGGACGGAATGTTGGAGCACCCGAGCGAGGCGTTCGCGTACTTCCAGCAGGGCGGTGTCGCGCGCGTGGTGTGCCAGGAGAAGCACATGGGCTCGCGCGCCGTGGCCGTCGTGTGCCGCGACAACGCCGCCGCCGCACGGCATTTCGGCGTCGACGACGGCGCGGGCGCCATCTACACCCGCACGGGGCGTTCCTTCTTCAACTCCGCCGCGCTCACGGAGACGCTGCTCGATCGCGTCCGCGCCGCCGCCGAGAAGTCGGGGCTGTGGGACACCCTGGCCAGCGACTGGCTGGTGCTGGACTGCGAGCTGCTTCCCTGGTCCGCCAAGGCGAAGCAGCTGATCCGCGACCAGTACGCCGCCGTGGGTGCCGCCGCGCGGGCGGGTCTGTCGGCCACCGACCAGGTGCTGCGCGCCGCCGCCGACCGCGGGCTCGACGTCGCGGACCTGTTGAGCCGCAACACGACACGCGCCCACAACGCCGCCGCCTTCCGCGACGCCTACGCCCGCTACTGCTGGGACGTCGAAGGACTGGACGGCGTCGAACTCGCCCCCTTCCAGCTCCTCGCCGCCCACGGCCACAACCTGGCGCGCCGCCCCCACGACTGGCACCTGGAGGCCATCGACGCCCTGATCGACGCCGACGCCACGGGCACCCTGCGCGCCACCGCCCGCCGCTACGTCGACCCGTCCGACGCCGCCTCGGTCGATGACGCCGTCGCCTGGTGGACGGCGCTGACCGACGCGGGCGGCGAGGGCATGGTGGTCAAGCCCGCCGAGACGGTGGTGCGGGGCCGTTCGGGCCTCGTCCAGCCCGGGGTCAAGGTGCGCGGACGCGAATACCTCCGCATCATCTACGGCCCCGACTACACCGAACCCGACAACCTCGCCCGCCTGCGCCAACGCTTCCTGGGCCGCAAGCGGTCCCTGGCGCTGCGCGAGTTCGCGCTCGGCATGGAGGCCCTGGACCGCCTCGCGGCGGGCGCTCCACTGTGGCGCGTGCACGAGGCCGTGTTCGGGGTGCTGGCGTTGGAGTCGGAGCCGGTGGACCCGAGGCTCTAGGAGCAGGTTCACATCGCGGTGTGGTTGCCGTAGCTGGTTCCGATGACGACGGACCCGTCGCGCGGCCAGGCGATCGGGTCCCTGCCGATGTCGGCGATGATCGCGTCGTCCTCGGTGATTCCGAGGAACTTTGAGATTTGATCGGCCGATCCCTTCAGGGGCCGCGGCGTCGTCGCCGATCACCTCTCCCGAGTTGTTGGCATTCATCGATTCGATGAGCCGACGTGGGGTCTCGGGACCGTTCTTGGTCGTCGAGTAGGTGCCGTTGTGCCACAAGATGAATCTGCTGTTGTCGTTCGGGGGCGTTCCGACGATGTAGTCGTCATTGGGGCTGATTCCCAGGACTTCCAAGAGGACGCGCCACGGCTCCTGGCGGTAGGACTTCCCATCGCACGTGTTACTTCTATACGGCCTTTCCCTGGTGTGTCAGGGACACGACCACCTCACGTTTTCCTCGCGCCAGGTGAACCCGATGACGACCGAACCGTCCTGAGCGATTCCGAGAAGCTTGTTCGCGAAGTCCTCCTCTTCGGACTCAGCGTCTGGATATGGGGATCGCATGCCTGGCAGCTTGGTGGTCTTGCCATCGGCAACGGAGAACCTTCCGTCGTCGGCGTAGCCGAACACCCTGCCGTGGTCGTCGATGCGGCCGCTGATTGATTCCATGGCGGTGATCGTGACGCCCGTGACCTTGTTCGCCCGACCGCTGTGGAGGTTGACCCGAACCACGCCCTTGGGTTGGTCGTTCACCATCGCATTCATGTCCGCATAGCCCGCTTCGGTGGATGCCAGAACCCAATCCCCGTTGACGGAGACGGGATTCGACGACAACACGCCTTTGTGGTGATTGTTGAGCAGTGGCTTTCCGTGGCCGTCGCCGTCCCAGACCCATGCCGACGAGTAGTCGCTGCCCTTACCCTGTTCAGCGCCCACAACGGTGCCGTCCGCCGAGATGTCTCGGACTTGGCCGTTGCCATCCTGGGGAACCCGCAGTGGCGTTGGTTTCGTCGCGCCAGGCGCCCATCGCACGGGTCGCGTTTCTCCCTCGAATGCCGCCGCGACGCGTTCACCGATCTCGCCGGCGACGGTGCCGTCGTTGGCGATGGCCACTGCGGTGGTGACGGGGAGATCCTTGGTGCCCTTCAAAACCTGAAACTTTCGGCCCTGGTATCTCCAGGATGTGACGCCACCACCCGCGACCACGCCCGAATCATTGACGTCGAGGTTGCCGTAGATCGTGTGCCCGCTTGAGGGAGCACCCTTGACCCGCGACAACTTGCCGTCGTGCCACAGCCCGAAGGCGTTGTCGGAGCCATCATCGAGCCGTCCGACAAGGTATTCGCCGTTCGGGCTGACCGCTTGGATGTACATGTCCGCCTTGAGCTCATCGAACTTGTAGGAGCCCACGGGGCAGGCGTCATCTCGCGCGGGCGCGATCGCCCACATGGTGACCGACACCGTGATCACCACAACCACGGCGGCTCCCACCACCCACCAGCGGTTCCTAGATCTCTTCTGGCCCTGAGACATCGTTGGCCTCTCCTGGGACGGCAACTGCGTTATCCAGGTTGTCCGAGCCGCGTTGGCATGAGGTTGGGAACGCGTTGGGTCAACGACGGCCTATTGCCGCACCCACATCTTCAGGCCGCCGTCCCAGGACGCTCCGAGCGCGATGGAACCGTCGGCCGACACGTCCACGAAGACATTGCTCGGGTTGTCCTCCTCCAGGCCCTGGTCCTGGGGTTTGGTCGAGCCGGGAAGCACCTCGACCTTCGACGGATCGGCGACGGCGAAGTTGTTGGCGTCGTCCAGCGCGTATGCCCTGCCGCAACTGTCGATGAGGGCCGCGCCCTGCGTCTCGCTGCCGAACTCGTGGATGCCGTCCACCTTCTCGATCTTGCCCGTGTCGAGGTTGAGCCGCAGCTTCTGCTCGTCCATGTCGTAATCACTCACATAGGACCTGTCGGAGCTGGTGGTCAACAGGGCCCAGTCGCCGCTGACCGCAAGCGGGTACGCGTACTCGTGGTAGTCCGTGAACTGCTTCGGGTTTCCGCTGGCGTCCCACGCCCACACCTTGGGGGTGCCGTCCGAATTCGTTTCGTATGCCACGCCCACCGCGGTGCCGCTGACCGAGACGCCCGCGATCTCGACGTTGGGGTCCTCGGGTCCGCGCAAGCGTGTGGGTTTGGTCTCGCCCGGTGCCCAGCGCGCTGGCGCCGTGCCCTCGGGTTTGGACACATCGACCTCGCCCGTGACGCTGCCGTCATTGGCGATGAAGGCCGTCCCCTCGTCCAGGTTCTTCAGGCTCTGAAACCTGCCGTCGGCGTACCTCCAGGCGGGCGAGCCCGAGCCCGCGACCTCGCCCGAGTCGTTGACGTCCAAATCGTCGAGGACGCCCTCCTCGGACTGGGGGTATCCCTCGATGATCGAGAGCTTTCCGTTGTGCCACAAGCCGAAACTTTTGGCGGGCTTGTCGACCTCGCCGACGATGTACTTGCCGTTCGGACTGATGGCCACGGGGTCGAAGCCCTTCGGAACCGTCGCCGCGTGAAACGATCCCGTCGCGCAGTCCACGGGTTGTGAGTCGTTGTGGAACGGGCGATGCGTGGCCTCCGAGGCGGTGCCGGACTGGTCCGAGCCGACGTCGGACGGCTTCGAGGTGGGCCCGAACGTCACGGCAAGATGGCCCGTCCCGAACAGCACCCCCGCCGACACCGCGACAACGAGCACCAGGGCCGCGCCCGTGACCCACCAGCCGCGGCGTGAGGTGGCGGGGACGCCCTCGGGATCGTTGCCTTCGGTTCGCATGCGTGTCCTCCTGAGTGTGACGGGGTTCTCAAGGTTGGACGCGGCACGTCGGCCCGCGGTTGCGATCGTATGGCGTCACACCACCTGCCTTGGGCCGTCGCGGTCTCACCGGGTAGACTCACCTGCTGTTGTGCGAGCCGTGGGGCTTTTGTGTGCCCCGCGAGCTGACCACCGAATGGCGGCGTCCCCGGACGGCGGCATTCGGGCGACATCACGCGACTTGCGTGGTGTTCGTTCCCAGACCGACAACGAACAAGGATGACCCGTGGGTACTTATAGCCCCAAGCCGGGCGATATCGAGCGCCAGTGGCACATCGTGGATGCCGACGACAAGGTGCTCGGCCGCCTGGCCAGCCAGATCGCGCAGGTTCTGCGCGGCAAGCACAAGCCGATCTTCGCGCCCAACACCGACACCGGTGACTTCGTCATCGTCGTCAACGCCGAGAAGATCGTGCTGACCGGTAACAAGCGGGAGAAGAAGATCGCTTACCGGCACTCCGGTTACCCGGGTGGTCTGAAGAAGACCCCGTACTCGGAACTGCTCGACAAGAAGCCCGAACGCGCCATCATGTTGGCCGTGAAGGGCATGCTGCCGCACAACAAGCTCGGCCGCAAGATGCTGACCAAGCTGAAGGTGTACGCGGGTCCCCAGCACCCGCACGCCGCTCAGCAGCCACAGCCGTTCGAGATCACCCAGATCGCGCAGTAGGCGCGGCAGCGACAAGGAAGCTTGAGAAGACATGACCGAAGAAGTCACGCCAGTCGCCGTTGTTGCGGCGCCGCCGGTCGCGCCGGCGATTCCCGTCGACCGCCCGGTGCAGACCGTGGGACGGCGGAAGCGCGCCGTGGTGCGCGCCCGGCTGCTGCCCGGCACCGGGAAGTTCCTGCTGAACGGGCTGCCGCTCGACCGGTACTTCCCCAGCAAGGTGCACCAGCAGATCGTCGCCGAGCCGCTGGTGACCACCGAGCGCACCGAGACCTATGACGTGGTCGCCAACCTGCGCGGTGGCGGCGTCACCGGCCAGGCCGGTGCGCTGCGCCTGGCCATCGCCCGCGGGCTGATCGAGCTGGAGCCGGAATCGCGCGGCGCCCTGAAGCGCGCCGGGTTCCTCTCCCGCGACGACCGCGAGAAGGAAAGCAAGAAGTACGGCCTCAAGAAGGCCCGCAAGGCACCGCAGTACTCCAAGCGTTAACAGCAACGGTCGGGGCCAGGGAGTCACACTTCTCTGGCCCCGATTTTCGTATTGCCCGACCGGAGGAGAACCGTGGGACGACTGTTCGGCACCGACGGCGTGCGTGGCCTGGCGAACACCGCCGTGACACCGGAGTTGGCGCTGGCCATCGGGGCCGCCTCCGTTCCGATTCTCGCCGGCGGGTCGGGGCGCCCCACCGTGGTCGTGGGCCGCGATCCGCGCGCCTCGGGGGAGATGCTGGAGGCCGCCATCAGCGCCGGGCTCACCAGCGCGGGCGCGGACGTGCTGCGGGTCGGCGTGCTGCCGACGCCCGCGGTGGCGTTCCTGATCGGCGACACCGGCGCCGACTTCGGCGTCATGCTGTCGGCGAGCCACAATCCCATGCCCGACAACGGGATCAAGCTGTTCGCCGCCGGGGGGCGCAAGCTGTCCGACGTCGTCGAAGACCGGATCGCCGCCGCCCTGGACTCGGAGCGCCCGCGCCCGGTGGGCGCCGAGATCGGGCGGGTCCGGGACCTGGACGACGGGGCGCAGCGCTACATCCGCCACCTGCTGTCCACCGTGGCCGCGCCCCTGGACGGGCTGCACGTCGTGGTGGACTGCGCCAACGGGGCCGCCGCCGCGGTCGCCCCCGAGGCGTACCGCCGGGCCGGCGCCACCGTCACCGCGATCAACGCCGCCCCCGACGGGCTCAACATCAACCGCGACTGCGGATCCACCCACGTGGACGTGGTCGCCCGCGCGGTGGTGGAGCACGGCGCCGACCTGGGCGTCGCCCACGACGGCGACGCCGACCGGTGCCTCGCGGTGGACGCCGACGGCACCTCCGTGGACGGCGACCAGATCATGGCGATGCTCGCGATCGCGATGAAGGAGGCCGGGAGCCTGGCCAACAACACCCTGGTCGCCACCGTGATGAGCAATCTCGGTCTGCACCAGGCGATGCGCGCCAGCGGCGTCGAGCTGGTGACCACCGCCGTGGGGGACCGCTACGTCCTGGAGGAACTCAACAACGGCGGCCACAGCCTCGGCGGCGAGCAGAGTGGACACATCGTGTTGCCCGCGCACGCCACCACCGGGGACGGGCTGCTCACCGCGCTGCAACTGTTGTCGCGCGTGGCATCCACCAAGCGGCCGCTGTCCGAACTGGCCGGTGTGATGCGCCACGCCCCCCAGGTCCTCGTCAACGTCCCCGTCGCCGACAAGTCGATAGTCGACAGTGAGTCGGTGCGCGTCAGGGTCGCCGAGCACGCCGCGTCGCTCGGCGACGCGGGCCGAGTCCTGTTGCGCCCCTCGGGAACCGAGCCCCTGGTGCGGGTCATGGTCGAGGCCGACACCGCCGAGCGGGCCCGCCAGGTCGCCGACGACCTGGCCAAGATCGTCGCCACGTGACTCCCCGGTCCGTGCCGTTCGGCGGCGCGGACCGCGTTGCGATCGAAACAGGTGGATATGGTCGGTTTCATGTCGATGAATGTGGCGGCCGAGCAGCGGCCCGACTCGGACGTGTTGATGCCGGGGATCATTTGCGCGGTCTTCACGGTGCTGATCGTCGGGTGCGTCTTTCTGGTCATCTGGGCGGTGAAACGCCGTCGACAGCAGGTGTCCGACTACGCGAACTGGGCCGCACAAAGCGGCTACCAGTACATCCAAGGCGACAGGTCCCTGGCCGACCTGTCGTTCCGCAAGCCGTTTCGGGTCGGCAGCGCCCGCTACGGCAAGGACGTCTTCCGCGGCGTGTATCGCGGGCGGCACATCGTCTTCGGTGAATACCACTACGCGACGCCGGGCGCCGAGGGCCGCACCAACCACCACCTGATCCAGGTGGTGGCGGTGGCGCTGCCCTCGCCGCGCCCGTATCTGGACATCACCCGCGAGGACGCGGGGACCAAGTTCAAGGCGATGTTCGGCGCCCGCGACCTCCAGGTCAACCACGCCGAGTTCGACGACCGCTTCCACGTCGACACCGACCATGTCGGCTTCGCCCACGACATCCTGACGCCCGGCAACATCCAGTGGCTGCTGTCGGACTACCGCGCCAACATGTACCAGTTCCGTTTCGAGGGCCAGTGGCTCATGACGCTGCGCCCGGGCCGCCTCGATCTCAACGAGGTGCACTTCTACGCCGACTTCCTGCACGACCTGATCGGGATCGTCCCCGAGCGGGTCTGGCAGGGCTGAGCGGCGCGACACTTGATGTTTCGGGCCTCAGCAGCATTCGCGTCGGCCAAGCAGTACGGGGATTCCCAAGACCGCGGACAAGCCGAAGATCGAGGTGTGGTCCGCGCGGCCGCGGGCTACCGCTGCGGTTGAGTGATGGGCGGGTCGCCCCACGGGGCGGCCCGTGTCCGTTATCGATACCTTTGCACCTATGTTTGCCATGGGAAACGACATCGCCAGGTATCACCCGTACCTGCATTCGCATCACCACTACGGCGGCTACGGCTGGGTCACCGCGATCATCGTCATCGTGGCCCTGCTGGGCGCCCTGGGTTACCGCTGGTACTCGCGCAATCGCGACAAGTTCCGCTGACCGTCCAGCTCACTGATCGGTGATCCGGTGCACTGTTCTACCGGACGTAAGAGACAATCATCGACGTGGATCATCTACCAATCAACCATCACTTGCGCAACTTCTGGCGAGTCTTGGCCTTCCTCGCCGGCGCGTACATCCTCGTGTTCGGCATCGTGGGTTTCATCCAGTCCAAGGGACTGGAGACGTTCGCGCAGCCCCGCGACACCAAGCTGCCCGTGGTGCTGGGCCTGCACGCCAACCCGGGCTTCTCGATTCTGTCCATCGTGGTGGGCGCGATCGTCGTGCTGGCCTGCGTCATCGGTCGTAACGTCGACCGCTGGGTCAACCTGATCGCGGGCGCGGTGTTCATCCTGGCCGGGATGATCGGGCTGGTGCTGATGCGCACCGACCTGAACTTCTTCGGCGACACCATGGCCACCGTCATCGTGTCGTTCGTCCTCGGCCTGATCATGTTCACCGCCGGGCTTTACGGCCGCGTCGGCAGCGTCGAGCAGGAGGCCGCCGAGGCGCACCGCCGCGAGGGCGGCCAGCCCGTCGACGCCTAACTTCTCCGGTCGGTGGCCGAGCTGCGGCTGAGGCTCCAGATGGGACAGTCCGTTCCACGCGAGGTTCACCAGATGCGCGGCCACCGCCTCCTTCTTGGGCTTGCGCGCCTCGAGCCACCAGCGGCCGGCCAGGCCCACCATGCCCACCAGGGCCTGGGAATACAGCTCGGCGAGCTTGGTGTCGAAGCCCCGCGACTTGAATTCGCGCCCCAGGATCGCCTCGGTCTGGTGGGCGACGTCGTTGAGGACGCTGGAGAAGTTCCCCGACCCCGACATCACGGGCGAGTCCCGTACCAGCACGCGGAACCCGTCGGTGTCGTCCTCGATGTAGTCCAGCAGCGCCAGGGCGGCCTGCTCCAGCAGTTCGCGGGGGTGGCCGCCCGTCAGCGCCTTGGTGACCCTGTCCAGCAGGGACCTGACCTCGCGGTCGACGACGACCGCGTACAGGCCCTCCTTGCCCCCGAAGTGCTCGTACACCACGGGTTTGGACACCTTCGCCCGCGCCGCGATCTCCTCGATGCTGGTGGCGTCGAACCCACGATCGGCAAAGGCGCGGCGCGCGACCAGAATCAACTGTTCGCGGCGCTGCGCCGATGACATCCGGACCCGGCGTCCGGGGTTTTCCTTGCTTTCGGTCACCCGCGTAGTCTGGCGGGCCGCCCCGAGAGCTTCTTCTCCAGCCTCTGCCGTTGCGGCCAGCGGACGTCGTAGACCCAGCCGAACTTCTCGAAGATCCAGATCACCCGTGCGGACATGTCGATCTGGCCGCGCATCACTCCGTGCCGAGCGCACGTCGGGTCGGCGTGATGCAGGTTGTGCCACGACTCGCCCATGGAGAGAATCGCCAGCGGCCAGAAGTTGGACGCCTTGTCGCCGTCGCGGGTGTCGAAGGGGCGCTCGCCGTAGACGTGGCAGATCGAGTTGATGGACCAGGTGGTGTGGTGCAGCAGCGCGATGCGGATCAGGCCGCCCCAGACGAACGCGGTGACCGCGCCCTGCCAGGACCAGGTGACCAGGCCGCCGACGGCGGCCGGGGACAGCAGCGAGATCGCGAACAGCAGCGGGAACATCGCGTCGACACGGCGCAGGTCCTTGTCGGCCACCAGGTCGGGAGCGAAACGCTCCTGATTGGACATCTCACGGTGGAACATCCAGCCCAGGTGGGCGTGGAACAGTCCCTTGCTCAGCGCCCAGAATCCGGTGCCGTAACGCCACGGAGAGTGCGGGTCGCCCTCGCGGTCGGAGTAGGCGTGGTGCCTGCGGTGGTCGGCCACCCACTGGATGACCGAGCCCTCCACCGACAGCGATCCCGCCACCGCGAGGGTGACGCGCATCCACCGCTTGGCCTTGAAGCTGCCGTGGGTGAGGTAGCGGTGGAAGCCGACGGTGACGCCGAAGCCCGACACGAAGTACAGCACGATGGCGATGGCGACGTCGATCCACGACAGCCCCCAGCCCCAGGTGAGAGGCACGGCGGCGATCAGGGCGACGAACGGGGCGACGACGACGAACCACAGTCCTACCAGGACGCCGACGCTCTGCTTCCCGGTGGTCAGCGGCTTGGGTGTCGAGCCGGATTCGGTCGAGACGTTGGTTTCGGAGGTGGGTCCGGTATCAATGGGTGTAGTCATCGTTCCTCGCAAACGGCGGCGGAGGTGCTGGTCAGTACGGAAATGACTCTCCTTACGCCACCGTAACCTACGCAACCGTAGGAAAGGGTAGGGAAATCCCCCCTATTCGGCGGTAACCCTGGCCCGCTCCACCTCGTTGATGTGTTCCTCGGTCCAGCGCCGCAGGGCGTCCAGCGGCTCGGCGAGGCTGCGGCCCAGCGGGGTGAGGGCGTAATCGACGCGCGGCGGGATCGTGGGGTGCATGGTGCGGTGGACGAAGCCGTCGGCCTGGAGCGTGCGCAGGGTCTGGGTGAGCATCTTCTGCGAGATGCCGTCGATGCGTTTGCGCAGGTCCGTGTAGCGCAGCGTGCCGTGGTCGAGCAGGGCGTCGATGATGAGGACGGTCCACTTGCCCGCGATGTGGTCCAGCGCCCGCCGGGCGGGGCATTCGGCGGCGAAGACGTTGGCGGGCAGGCCCGAGGATTCCACGATGACGCGACTCACCCTCGGGAGTGTAACGCACCAAAAAGTGCCTACTTCCCAAGGGAGAGTGACTCTCCTATGGTGTGTTTTATGGATGAAGAGAAGCGAACCCCGCGCTGGCCCGTTGTCGAGCTGCGGCAGTACCTCCTGAAACCGCACGCGCGGGACACCCTGATCGACCTGTTCGAGCGCGAGTTCGTCGAGACCCAGGAGGACTGCGGCATCCGCATCCTCGGGACCTTCCGCGACCTCGACGACCCCGACCGCTTCGTGTGGCTGCGGGCCTTCACCGACATGGAGGCGCGACGCGAGGCGCTGACGGCGTTCTATGTGGACGGCGAGGCCTGGCGCGTCCACGCCCCCGCCGCCCGCGAGACCATGGTGGACACCGACAACGCGCGGCTGCTGCGTCCGCTCGGCGCCGAGGCGGAATTCGCGCTGCCCGCCGGGCGCCCCGCCGTGGGCGCCACCGAGCCGTCCGCGTCGAGGTACACCGCGACGATCTGCCACCTCAAGGAGGACGTCGCGTTCGGGGAGGTGTTCGGCGACCACGTCCGCCCCGCGCTCGCCAACCTCGGCATCGACCCGATCGCCTGGTTCGAAACCGAACCCGCTCCCAACACCTTCGAGCGGCTGCCCGTGCGCACGGGGGAGCGGCTGTTCGTCTGGTTCGACGTCCACACGCAACAGTCGCCGCCCCCGGCCAACTGGATGCGCGCCCTTCGCCCCGAACTGGGCAAGTGGGTGGAGGCGGTGGAGACCCTGAGACTGGCGCCCACCGCCCGCTCCCTGCTGCGCTGATCCACGGCGCGGCGGCGCCGGCCGACGGCGGGCCGACGCCCCGCGCCACCCGTAACCCCATTGACGCGGACGACACGGCAATATAGAGCCCATGTTCTCCACTGGTCGAGCGGCGGTGAAGCGCTCGTGCATCCAGTGATCCCGTATGTCCTGGCGGCTTTGCTGTTCGGCGTCGGCGTCTACGGCGTCCTGGTGCGCCGCAACGCCGTGCTGATGCTGGCGGCGGTGGAGCTGATGCTCGGCGCGGTCAACCTGGTGTTGGTGACCGCGGACGTCGCGCCGCTGCGCGGCCCTGCCTCGGGCCACACCGGACAGTCGTTCGCGCTGTTCATCATCGTGATCGCCGCCGCCGAGATCGGGGTCGGCCTGGCCCTGGTGCTGCGGCTGTTTCGGGTTCGCGACAGCATCGACACCGACGGCGTCGACGCCGACGACGCGCCCGCCACCTCCGATCGCGAGGTGGCGTGATGCTCGGTCTGGTCTGGGCCCTGCCGCTGGTCCCCGCGGCCTGCGGGCTGGCCGGGCTGCTGGTGCCGCTGGCG
>NZ_DASQPW010000056.1:0-6264 GCF_035643755.1 Stackebrandtia sp.
GAGGAGCGACAACCCCTCACGCGACCAATCACATCGCGCCACATCAGGTGTGGTCCCGCACCTGACGCGCCGCCCATTCCGCCCAGTCGCGTTGGGAGGAGCTGGCGCGAATGCCGTACTCCAGGGCGATCCTGCCGTAGATGGACAGCGGGCTGGAGTCCCACGGGACCGAGCGCTCCAGCTCCTCCAACTGGGACAGCTCCGTCTCGGAGTCGGCCTCGATGCCCTTGAGGTACTCAACCGCCTCCTGCCGCGACACCTGGTCCAGGAAGAACACCCGCAGCAGGGTTTCGCTGCGCCGCACCGTCTTGGGGCGGGTCTGGGTCAGCCAGTGGTGCAGCTCGGTGCGTCCGCTGTCGGTGAGGCGGTATTCCTTGCGGCCGCGCGAGCCCTCGTCGGAGACCTCGAGGTGGCCGTTGTCGGTGAGGCGGCCCAGTTCCGTGTAGACCTGGCTCTGTGTGGCGCTCCACACGTTCGCGAGGGACAGCTCGAATTGTTTCAGCAGGTCGTAACCGCTGGCGGGGCCGTGGGAGAGGAGGCCCAGGAGGGCGTGGCGCAGGCTCATGCTCGAATTCTTACGCATCAGGGTTGACATGTCAATCCAGACACGTGTAACTTCTGACATGTCAACAGTGACATGTCGAAGAAGGAATGCAATGTCATACCTCGTCAGTTTCCTCCCGTGGATCGCCTTCGCCGTCGTCCCGTCGAAGCAGTGGCTGCTGGCCGCGCTGCTCGGCTTCGGGGTCGGCGCCGTCCTGCTGATCCGCGGTTTCGTCGCGGGGCGCCGCATCGACATGATGGTCATCGAGGCCAGCGCCGCCATCTACTTCGGACTCGTGGCGCTGCTGGCGCTCATCGACCCGACCTCGCCGATCCAGCACTACGTCCCGCCGATGTCGGACGCCTGGCTCACCCTCACCGCGCTCGGCTCGATCCTCGTCAAACGCCCCTTCACCATGGGCATCGCCAAAACCCAAGCCCCCGAACACGTCTGGAACACCCCGCGCTTCTACCGCATCAACGTCGTCATCACCTCGGTGTGGACCGCCGCCTTCGCGCTGACGGGCCTGACCCTGCTGCTGATGCCCGCCACGGGGCGGCTCCTCATCGCCGTCAAGGTCGCGGGATTCGTGCTGCCCGGCCTGTTCACCGTCTGGTACGTCAAGCGGCTGCGGCGCGGCATCCCCGCCCAGGAAGGACAGACCGCATGAGCTTCTACATGGAGGGCAACTACGCCCCCGTCCACAGCGAGGTCACCGAGTTCGACCTGAAGATCACGGGCCAGGTCCCGCCCGAGCTCAACGGAACCTACCTGCGCAACGGGCCCAACCCGCGGCAGGAATCCGCCCACTGGTTCACGGGCGAGGGAATGATCCACGGCGTGCGGCTGGAGGGGAGCCGCGCGAGGTGGTACCGCAACCGTTGGGTGCGAACGCATTCCACGAAGGTGTACGCCCCCGACGGCTCCCGCGATCTGACCGCTGGCACCGCCAACACCCACGTGGTGCATCACGCGGGGCGCACCTTCGCCCTGGTGGAATCCTCGCTGCCCGTGGAGATCACCACCGAGCTCGACACCATTGGGCCGTACGACTTCGGCGGCCGCCTCACCGACTCGATGACGGCGCACCCGAAGATCTGCCCCGAAACGGGGGAGCTGCACTTCTTCAGCTACGGCAGCGTCCGTCCGCCCTATGTGACCTATCACCGCGCCGACGCCGAGGGCAACCTGCTGCTGTCGCAACCGATCGACGTCGGCGGGCACACCATGATGCACGACTTCCAGCTCACCGCCAAGCACATCGTGTTCATGGACCTGCCCGTCGTGTTCGACCACGACAGGCCGGGCATGCCGTACCGCTGGAGCGACACCTATCCCGCGCGCCTCGGCGTGCTGCGCCGCGACGATCCACACGGGACCGTCCAGTGGTTCTCCATCAACCCCTGCTACGTCTTCCACGGCCTCAACGCCCACGACACCGACGGCGGCATCGTCATCGAGGTGGTGCGCTACCCGCACCTGTGGCGCGACGGCGACACCCAGCCCTTCCCCGACTCCACGCTGTGGCGCTGGAGCCTGGACCTGGCGGGCGGCACCGTGAAGGAGGAACAGCTCGACGACCGCGTTTGCGAGTTCCCGCGCGTCGACGACGCGCACGCGGGCCAAAACGTCCAGTTCGGACACGTCGTCACCGACCACGAGCTGGTGCGCTACGACCTGTGGCACAACGCCACGACCGTGCACGACTTCGGCGCCGCCCGCCGCCCCGCCGAGGCGTCGCTGGTGCCCGGTCGCGACACCGACTGGCTCCTGACCTATGTGTACGACGCCGCCACGGACGGCAGCACCCTGGAGATCCTGGACGCGGGCGATCTGAACGCCGCCCCGCACGCCACCATCCAACTGCCGCAACGGGTCCCCTACGGCTTTCACGGCAACTGGATCCCCGCCGAGGACTGAGCGCGGGCGGGACATCGCGATGGGTTCCCCAGGGCCTGGGGAACCCATTAAGCGCTCGGAGTCTCGTCCTGGCCGTACAGCCGATGAATGTCGACCAGTTCGACGTCACCGCGCCGCCTGGCCGCGTTCACCAGCTCGTGAGTGAAGCCACTGAGCGAGAACAGTCCAAAGGTGACGCCCTTGGTCTGGTACCCCTGGTCGGCCAGCAGCCGTGCGATCGCCTCCAGGCGGCTCAGGTCGTCCAGCCCGCGCTGGTGGATTGTCGCCTTTGCCTCGCCGAGGAAGGTGACCTGCTTGCGTTGCAGCGCAAGCACATCGACCTCGTGTTTCGCGCGGCCCCTGTGGTCGTGAAGGTTCGCGATCCCCACGTCGCCGAAGCCCTCGGGGCGGTCGAGCTCGTCGGGGGCGAACAGCTCCACCCATTCCCGAGCCAGCGCCTCGAAGTGCGGGCCGATGATTTGGGATTTGAAGGTGGGCCTGGCCGTCCGCCACACCTCGTCGGCGCGGTGCCGTTCCAACTGTCCAAGGTGGGCGGCCGTGATCATGCGGTCGAATCGGATGATGGGATCGGTGACGGCAAGGGTCGACTTCTTGCGAACGAGGTCGGGAACGGTGTCGAGGTACCCGCTGGACAGCAACACCTGCGTGAGGTAGTCGACGGTGTTCTTGGAGCGCCCCACCGCCGCCCCGATTTTGGACAGGGACGTTGCGCCGTTCGCGATCGCGCCAAGCACGTCGAAGTACGCGGCGCGATCGGTGATGCGGGGCTCCTCTCGAAGGAGAAACTCCACCTCCGTGTGGGTGAAGACGCCGAGCCCCGTGCTCAACAGGGTGTCGCGCACCCAGTCGTCGAATTCGCCAATGCCGTGCGGGGTTTGGGTTATCAGTTCTCGATAGCCTGGAAACCCGCCCACACAGGCATGTACGTGCAGCGCGGCTTCGGGATCGTCGATGCCCCAAAGCTTCGCGGCCTGGCGGAAGTCCAGCGGCTTCAGTCTCAGGTCAACCTGGGCGCGCCCGCGCAGCGGCTTGTTTCCCGACAGCAGCTCGCGCATGACGCTCAACGATGAACCACAAAGGACGACATGGCCGCCTGGCGCCTTGCCCCGCTGGGCTTGGTCGTAGATCAGTTGCAGCAGACCTGGCAGCTCGGGACTGTGCGCGATGGCGTACGGCAGCTCGTCGATGACGACCAACGGGGTGCCCTGGCTGGTGGTGCGGGCGGCCACGGTGAGGGCGGTGCGCAGCAATTCCTCCCAGGACGCGGGGGTCGGCGCGGTCGGGGTGCCCACGTGTTCGGCGATCGTCGCGTTGAAACGGGATCGTGCCGCCACCTCTCCTTCGTCTTGGACGCATGAGTGGTAGAGGCCGCCGACCTGTTCGCACCATGCCGTCAGCAGGAATGTCTTGCCCGCACGGCGCCGCCCCGACACGATGCCGAGATTCAGCTTGTTGTGATCGCCTGAGCCTCGAAACCGTTCCAGGAGTTTCCATTCCCAATGTCGGCCAAAGATCTCACTGGGCTTTTCCACGAGCGTCACCCCCGAGTGGTACGAAAACCGTCCGAACTGAGTCAGACGAAAATCGTACCATTGGAACCAGACACTTACTAATTACTTTAAGTGATCAACGGTCATCTCGACTTCTCGGGACCACGCCGCCCCGGGCGGGCCACGGCTCCTGGCGCAACCCGCCTCAACCCTGCTCGGGCACCCGCGCCCGTCGCATCGTCACCTTGCGGGTGGTGGCGTTGCGCAGGCGGGTGAGGGCGGCGTGCTGGGCGCTGGCGGGTTCCTCGGCGTCGAGGATGCCGCGGGCGTACTGGGCGATCACGTCGCTGAAGCGGAAGCGGGCGGGGAGTCGTTGCAGCAGAAGGTGTCGGTTGAACAGCTCGCGCAGGGCGTCGGCGGCGTCGGCGGGGTCGACGTCGCCCAGGATCGCCGCCTCGTGGGCCGTGAAGTCGTCGTCGGGCAGCATCGCCAGGAGGCGGAAGACCCTGCGGGCCATGGGGGACAGGGACTGGCAGGAGCCCGCCAGGGCGGGGCGCAGCACGGTGTCGGGCGGGAAGCGCTCGAGGCGGGCGGCGTGGTCGGACAGCGTCCAGGCCGACTCGGCGGGGTCGGCGAGCTGGCCGCCCAGGGTCACCAGGTCGAGGGGCTCGTTGCGGCACAGGGTGGCGGCCAGCCGCCACGCGGTTTCGGGTTCGGCGGCGACGCGGTCGCCGATGTCGAAGCGGCGCAACAGCTCCAGGCTCGCGGGCGGCTCGAGGGGCCTCAGCGAGATGGCGGCGGCGAAGTCCACGGGCGCGATGCGGTAGCGGCTGGTCACGATGACCACACTGGAGGGTGAGGCGGGGAGCAGGGGCCGCACCGAGGCGATGTCGGCGACGTTGTCCAGCACCAGCAGCATCGGGGTGGACGCGGCGAGCTCGCGGAAGCGCCGCACCCTGGCGTCGGCGTCCGCCAGCAGCGCGACCTGGGTGGCGCTGAGACCCACCAGCCCCAACAGACCCGACAACACGGCCTCGGGGGTGCTGGCGGGGCGGGTGGTGTCGAAGCCGTGCAGGTCGGCGAACAGCCGCACCCGCGGGGCGCCCTCCGCGGTGAGAAGCCGGTGGGCGTAGGCCAGGGCGAGTTCGGTCTTGCCGATGCCCGCGGGGCCGTCGACGGCCAGCACCGGTGGCACCTTGGCGGCGAACGCGGCGGCCAGTTGCTGGTCCAGCAGCGCGATCTCGGCGTCGCGGCCCGTGAACTCGGCGCGCGGGGACGGGATCGAGTCGCGCACGTCGGCCACCTCGGACTGGTCGACGCGGGCGGCGATCAGGCGGCACACCTGGTCGAGGCGCAGCAGACCCGCGGGACCGAGGCCCGCCGCGCGTCCAATGTCGACGACGAGGTCCCAGTTGAGGCGGACCCTGCCGTCACGGAAACAGTCGCTGACCGTGGCGAGCTTCGCCTCGTCCCTGACGCGTTGCTGCTTACGGGAAGCGTTGATGCGCTTGGTGAGCTCGCGGTACGAGACGTTCTTGGCCCAGGCGCGCAGCTCCCGCAGGTACGCCACCAGGTCGTCGATCGTGCGGCAGCCGATCGGGTCGGGTTCGTCGACGGTCATCAGGCGGGGATTCGAAACATCTGGCCGTTGTCGTCCTTCAGGCAGTGCCGCACGATGATGACCACGTTGTCCTCGTCTTGTTTCTGCTGGTTGTCAAGGCACAGGCCGGTCGCGGAGTTGCGCAGGCCCGCGAAGTAGTCCCAGCCGTTCTTGGTGTCGGAGTACGTGCGGTCCCAGACCTGGCTGCCGTGGGAGTCGCGGCACGCGCGTTGGATCAGCTTGGCGCCCGAGGAGGTGCCGTCGAGGTCCAGGCACATGCCCGAGTTCTGGTTGACGATCTTGAAGTCGCTGCCGTCCTCGCCATAGCCGCTGGCCCAGGACCAGTGTTCGTGCGGCTTGGAGCATCCCGTCTCGGCGGCGATTCCCCATTGGATCACCCAGTCGCCCGACTTCTGGGACTCGCCCGCCACGCCGATGCAGCGCCCACTGTTGGCGCTGGCGATCGCGGCGTAGCCGCCCGGGTCGGGGTCGGGCTCGGTCTTGTTGTGGGACTTGGACTTGGGCTTGTCGGAGGTGGAGTCGTGGGGGTCCTTCGACTTCGACGTCGACGAGCCCGACGACCCGTCTCGCGAGGTCGAATGCGAGGGGTCGGCGGCGGCCCGGTCGGGGTTGTCGCCGTCCCACGGCACGAACATCGCCGCGGCCGCCGCGCCCAGCAGCAGCACGACGGCCGCCGCCAGCGCCGCCAG
>NZ_DASQPW010000057.1:0-5975 GCF_035643755.1 Stackebrandtia sp.
TCTCCTTAAGGCTCCCTCTCGCCGATCGAACCGTCGTGGGCCCGCGTGCCTGGGGTGGCAGGCATAGGAAGGGTGTGGGGCCGTCCGCCATGGCGGGCCCGTTGCTCGTGGTCGGCCCCCGTAGGACTTGCTCTCGTCGACCGAACCCTCGTGGACCGACTTGGCTGGGGTGGTGGGCATGCGACGGGTGCGGGATTCTCCGAGGCGGCGTCGCGGCATGTCGGTCGCGTGGCACTTGCTGTTGCCGCCAGGGGCTCGGGTCCGCCGAGGTTGGGGGACCTGGATTTACTGTCCACTCAGGCGGGGAACCGTGCACCTGATCGTGGGGTGTCAGTCGCTCGATTCGGCGCGGACGTGTTCGATGAGGACGCGGCGGAGTTCGCGGGCGGCGTTGGTGGGGGCGGCGTCGCGGCGGTGGGCCACGGCGATGGTGCGTTGCAGGCCAGGGGCCGCGAAGGGCGTGACGCGCAGGCCCGAGCGGTCGGCGACCATGCGGGGGACCACGGCCGCGCCTAGGCCCGCGCGCACGAAGCCCAGGACGGCGTCCATCTCGCCGCCCTGGACCACGAAGGAGGGTTCGAAGCCCGCGACGCGGCAGGCGGCGAGGGTGAACTCGCGCAGGTCGTAGCCCTCGCGGAACATCACCATCGGCTGTTCGCGCAGGTCGCCGATGGTGATGTGGCGGCGTTTGACGGGGGCGGGGCGTTCGGGGTCCGACACCACCACGAGCTGTTCGCGCAGCAGTTCGGTGGAGGCCAGGGCGGGGACCAGGCCGCTGCGGGGGGTGATGATGAGGGCCAGGTCGAGTTCGCCGCCCGACAGGGTGCGCACCAGGTTGTGGGAGCCGTCCTCGGTGATGCGCAGGTCGATGCCGGGGTAGCGGTCGTGGTAGGCACGCAGCACATCGGGGACGATGCTGGCGCACAGGCTCGGGGTGGCGCCGATGCGGACCCGACCGCGGCGCAGGTTCATGGCCTCGGCGACCTCGCGGCGGGCGGTCTCGGCGTCGGCGAGGATGCGGCGGGCGACGGGGAGCAGGGCGGCGCCCGCGTCGGTGAGGGTGAGATTGCCGCGGGCGCGGTGCACCAGGTCGGCGCCGAGCTCCTTTTCCAGGGCTCGGATCTGGTGGGACAGTGAGGGCTGGGCGATGTGGAGCCGCTCGGCGGCACGGGTGAAATGTCGGGTGTTGACGAGCGTCACAAAGTAACGGAGCTGGGACAGTTGCACGCTCCCATCATAGGCTCCACCTATCGAAACCACAGTGATCATATCTTGGACGTCTGCTACGCGGCCTCCTAACCTGTGTATTCATGGCCCTGGAGATTCGCGCGGGACGCCCGTCCGCGCTGAGCACGCTGTGGCGTTCCACCATCGGCAAGAAGGTGGCGATGGCCACCACGGGCGTGATCATGATCGGTTTCGTCGTGTTCCACATGGCGGGCAACCTCAAGGTGTTCACGGGCGCCGCGCACTTCAACGCCTACTCACACTGGCTGCGCACCATCGGCGAACCCGCGCTGCCGCACGAGGGCTTCCTGTGGATCATGCGGGTGGTGCTGGTGGCCTCGGTGGTCGTGCACATCGTCGCCGCGGAGCGACTGACCCACCGCGCCCTCCACCAGCGCCCGAGGAAGCACTCCAAGAAGTCGCTCCTGGGTCGCAACTACGTCGCCTTCACGATGCGCTCGGGCGGCGTCATCCTGGCGCTGTTCGTGGTCTGGCACATCCTCGACCTCACGGCCCTCGTCGTCAACGCCCGAGGTCAAAGTGGACACCCGTATCAGAACCTGGTGGCCGGCTTCAGCCTCTGGTACCCCAACGTCATCTACCTGGTGGCGATGCTCGCGTTGGGATTCCATCTGTGGCACGGGATCTGGAGCGCCGCGACGACCCTGGGCGTCAGGTCCCGCCGTCATCGCGCCGTCAAGCTGCTGGCCGCCGCACTGTCCATCGTGGTGACCGTGGGCTTCGCCGCGGTACCCGTCGCCGTCATGACTGGAATGGTGAGCTGACATGACGTCCTATATCGACTACACGATCGGCGCCCCGATCGCCGACGACAAGGCCCCCGACGGGCCGGTCTCCGAACGCTGGAACCGCCGCCGCTTCGAGGCCAAGCTGGTCAACCCCGCCAACCGTCGAAAGAAGACGATCATCGTGGTGGGCACGGGACTGGCGGGCGGCTCCGCGGGGGCCACCCTGGCCGAGCAGGGCTACCGCGTGGTGCAGTTCTGCTACCAGGACTCCCCGCGCCGCGCCCACTCCATCGCCGCGCAGGGCGGCATCAACGCCGCCAAGAACTACCGCAACGACGGCGACAGCGTGTACCGCCTGTTCTACGACACCGTCAAGGGCGGCGACTTCCGCTCGCGAGAGTCCAATGTGCACCGATTGGCCGAGGTCTCGGTGGAGATCATCGACCAGTGCGTCGCCCAGGGCGTGCCCTTCGCCCGCGAATACGGCGGACTGCTGGACACCCGATCCTTTGGCGGCGTTCAGGTCTCGCGCACCTTCTACGCCCGCGGCCAGACGGGACAGCAGCTGCTTCTGGGCGCCTACCAGGCGCTGTCGCGCCAGATCGCCGCCGGCAACGTCGAGATGCACCCGCGCACCGAGATGCTGGACCTCCTTGTCATCGACGGCCGCGCCCGCGGCATTGTCGCCCGCGACCTGATCACCGGGGAGATCACCGTCCACATCGGCGACGCCGTGGTGCTGGCCTCGGGCGGCTACGGCAACGTCTTCCACCTGTCCACCAACGCCAAGAACTCCAACGCCACCGCGGTGTGGCGGGCGCACCGCCGCGGCGCCTACTTCGGCAACCCGTGCTTCACCCAGATCCACCCGACGTGCATCCCGCGCTCGGGGGACCACCAGTCGAAGCTGACCCTGATGAGCGAGTCGCTGCGCAACGACGGCCGCATCTGGGTGCCCAAGGCCAAGGGCGACAGCCGTGGCCCCAACGAGATCCCCGAGGACGAGCGCGACTACTACCTCGAGCGGATCTACCCCGCCTTCGGCAACCTGGTGCCGCGCGACATCGCCTCGCGCGCCGCCAAGAACGTCTGCGACGACGGTCGCGGCGTCGGACCCGGGGGCCAGGGCGTCTACCTGGACTTCGCCGACGCGATCAAGCGCATGGGGCGCGACGCGGTGTCCGAGAAGTACGGCAACCTCTTCGAGATGTACCAGCGCATCACCGCCGAGGACCCGTACGAGGTGCCGATGCGCATCTACCCGGCGATTCACTACACCATGGGCGGGCTGTGGGTCGACTACGACCTGCAGACCACGATCCCCGGGCTGTTCGCCATCGGCGAGGCCAACTTCTCCGACCACGGCGCCAACCGCCTGGGCGCCAGCGCCCTGATGCAGGGCCTGGGCGACGGCTACTTCGTGCTGCCGTCCACGATCAACGACTACCTGGCCCGCAACCCGCACACCGATGTGGACGAAGCCCACCCCGAGATCACCGCGGCGGTGGACGGGGTGACCGCGCGGCTGAAACGCCTGGTGGACAACGACGGCGACCGCACCCCCGACTCCTTCCACCGCGAGCTCGGCGAACTGCTGTGGGAGTACTGCGGCATGTCCCGCAACGAGGCGGGGCTGCGCAAGGCGCTGGCACGGATCCCGCGGCTGCGCGAGGAGTTCTGGCGCCGCGTCAAGGTCCCGGGAACCGGCGCCGAGTTCAACCAGTCGCTGGAGAAGGCCAACCGGGTCTGTGACTATCTCGAGCTGGCCGAGCTGATGTGCCTGGACGCCCTGCACCGCGCGGAGTCCTGCGGCGGCCACTTCCGCGAGGAGTCGCAGACCGCCGAGGGCGAGGCCGCGCGCGTCGACGACGCGTTCGGCTACGTCGCGGCCTGGGAGTACACGAACGGCGCCCCCGTGCTGCACAAGGAAGAGCTCGTCTTCGACTACGTCCACCCGACCCAGCGGAGCTACGCGTGAGACTCACACTTCAGATCTGGCGTCAGCCCGGCCCCGACGAGGCCGGTGCCATGAGGACCTACGACGTGGACGACATCAGCCCCGACATGTCCTTTCTGGAGATGCTCGACGTCCTCAACGAGCGGCTGATCGTCGACGGCGACGAGCCGGTGGCCTTCGACCACGACTGCCGGGAGGGAATCTGCGGCGCCTGCGGCATGGTCATCGACGGCACCCCGCACGGCCCGCTGCGCACCACCACCTGCCAGCTCCACATGCGGGAGTTCTCCGACGGCGACACCATCGTCATCGAACCCTGGCGCTCCAAGGCCTTCGGCGTCGTCAAGGACCTGGTGGTCGACCGCGGTGCCTTCGACCGGATCATCGGCTCGGGCGGCTACATCACCGCCCCGACGGGTGCCGCGCCCGACGCGCACGCCACGCCGGTGTCCAAGGAGTCCGCCGAGACGGCCTTCGACAACGCCGAGTGCATCGGCTGCGGCGCCTGCGTGGCGGCCTGCCCCAACGGCTCGGCCATGCTGTTCACCTCCGCCAAGGTCAACCACCTGAACGTGTTGCCGCAGGGCGCCCCGGAGCGGGAGAAGCGGGTGCTGAACATGGTCTCCACCATGGACGACGAGGGCTTCGGCGGCTGCACCCTGACCGGCGAGTGTGCCACCGTGTGCCCCAAGGGGATCTCGCTGGACTCGATCGCCGGGCTGAACCGGGAGTTCATGCGCGCCTTGCGAAAGCGCCCCTGACAGTGGCGAAGGTCACGGTGCGGCGGAGGTGACCTCGAGTCGACTCGAAGATCTAGCGTCGGAACCACCGACCAACCACGACCAACGAGGACGACATGAAGAAGATCCAACTGGGTTCACTCGAGGTCTCGGCGCAGGGCCTGGGCTGCATGGGGATGAGCGAGCACTACGGCGCCGCCGACTGGGACGAGTCCATCGCCACCATCCACCACGCCCTCGACTCCGGGCTCACCTTCCTTGACACCGCGGACATCTACGGCTCCGGCCACAACGAGGTCCTGGTGGGCCGCGCCATCGCCGAGCGCCGCGACGAGGTGCAGCTGGCCACCAAGTTCGGCATCGATCGCGGCGCCGGCCGTGCCAGCCAGGAGATCCGCGGCGAGGCCGCCTACGTCAAGGCCGCCTGCGACCGCTCCCTGCTGCGGCTGGGCGTCGACGTCATCGACCTGTATTACCTCCACCGTCCGCCGCAGACCGCCGAGATCGAGGAGACGGTGGGCGCCATGGCCGAGCTGGTGGCCGAGGGCAAGGTCCGCCACATCGGACTGTCCGAGGTCGACAACGACCTGCTGCGCCGCGCCCACGCCGTGCACCCGATCACCGCCGTGCAAAGCGAGTACTCGCTGTGGACCCGCGACCTCGAGACCGAGGTCGGCGACGCCCTGCGGGAGCTCAACGTCGCGCTGGTGCCGTATTCCCCGCTGGGACGCGGCTTCCTCACCGGCACCGTCGATCCCACCACACTGGACGACAAGGACTTCCGCGGCTTCAACCCCCGTTTCACCGGCGACGCCTGGAACGCCAACCAGGCCATCGTGGACGCGGTGCGCGCCGTCGCCGAGTCCAAGGGCGTGGCCCCCGCGCAGGTCGCCCTGGCCTGGGTCTACGCGCAGACCGAGCGCCTCGGCGTCGCCATGGCGCCGATCCCGGGCACCAAGCGGATCAAGTGGCTCGACCAGAACATCGCGGCCATGGATATCACCCTGACCGCCGAGGAACTGGCCGTCCTCGACCCGCTCGGCGACCAGGTCGTGGGCGACCGGTACTAGCCGGGTCCGTCAACCGGCGGCGTCGGCGAGGTGCGGCCGCCGCTCCCGCTCCGCGGCCATGCCGCGGGCGCGGGACACGTCCCGCTGTACCGCGCGGGCCAGCGCCCGGCGGTCGGTGCCGGTGCGCGGGGGCAGCAGCTGCACATCGACGCGCAGCCCGGTCGTGCCGATCACCCGGCGCAGGCAGGCCAGCACCGTGTCCCCGCCGACGAAGGCCGCGACGGTGGACTCG
>NZ_DASQPW010000058.1:0-29531 GCF_035643755.1 Stackebrandtia sp.
GGCCCGCAGTTAGCTGAGTCGGGGTTCACGGCAATTTGGCGGTCGGGACCCGGTCGACGGGGCAGCTCATGCACCTCGGGCCGCCGCGGCCGCTGCCGAGTTCGGAGCCGCTGATGCGGACGACTTCGATGCCGGCGTCCTCGAGCCGGCTGTTCGTCTCGACGTTGCGCTCGTACGCGACGGCCAGCCGGGGAGCCACGCACAGGGTGTTGTTGCCGTCGTCCCACTGCTCCCGCTCGGCGGTCACCGGGTCGAGGCCGGTGTCGATGAGCCGCAGGGCATCGATGTTCATCGCCTTGGCCGCGGCCGCCAGGAACGGCGACGGGCCCGACACGACCTGCTCGTCGCCCTGCTGGGTCACCGTGTAGGCCATCAGGGTGTCGGCGACCTTCGGGTACATCACCATCGCGTCGACGTCGACCATGGTGCACACCGTGTCGAGGTGCATGGTGGCGCGCTCCTGGGCGATCGGGACGGCCAGCAGGGTGTGGGCGAAGCCCGCGGCGAAGATCCGCCGCGCCAGCCGCTCGGCGCCCGCGGGGGTGGTGCGTTCGCCGACGCCCACCGCGATCACGCCCGGGGCCAGCAGCAGGACGTCGCCGCCCTCCAGGTGTTCCAGGCTCGGGTCGTACAGCCGCGGCGTGCCGCGGAAGCGCGGGTGCCGCGTGTAGATCAGGTCGGTCAGGGTCGTCTCGCGGTGCCGCGCGGGCATCGCCAGCGAGGTCACCGCCACCTGGTCGCCGATCCACACCGACGAGTCGCGGGTGAACAGCAGGTTCGGCAGCGGGTCGATGACGAAGTCGTGGCTGTCCAGCAGCGTGTACACCAGGCCGTTTCCGCCACGAAGCTCCTCATGGGACAGACCGGCGATCAGGGTGGTGGCCAGGTGCTCGGCGTCCAGGTCCTCCAGATGCGACCGCACCGAGGCGCGCAGGGTGTCGCCCAGCCGCTGGTCCGCGAGCACCGATTCCACCGCGGCGGCGCGGGCGTCGGGCAGCTCCAGCGTCTGTCGCAACAGCTCGTGCACGTAGAGGACCTCGACGCCGTGGCCGCGCAGCGCGCCGGCGAACGCGTCGTGCTCGTCTTGCGCCTTGTCGACCCACGGGATACCGTCAAACAGCAATGAATCGTTGTTGCGCGGTGTCAGCCGCTTCAGCTCGGGGCCGGGACGGTGCAGCAACACCGTCCGCAGCCGACCCACCTCGCTACGCACCTGATGAGTGATCTCCATATCCGCCATGGCAACCGAGCCTAGCCACCGGATATCGGAGGAACACGAAAGGGCAGAACCCGGCCATGCCTCATATCGAACTGTCATTGACGCCGCACGACATCGACGCCACCCAGGCGGCCTGCCGCGACTGGACGGCGCCGGTGCGCGGCTCGGCCGACGCCTGCCTGCTGCTGGACGCCGAGGGGATCATGATCGCCACCTCGCCCGCCTGCCGGGCCCTGCTGGGCCTGCCCGACGGCGTGGACGGCCACGCGCGCACCCTGCTGGACGGCGTCATCCAGCTGGTGAACTTCTCCGCCAGCGGCGGCGCGCTGCCGCAGTGGGAGGCGGAGCGGATCCCGCCCCTGCAGGCGCTGCACACCGGCGCGCTGGCCCGCGGCCTGCTGCGGGTGTCGGCGGGCGGGATCGCCCGCACCCTCGACGCGGTCTCCACGCCGTTGCACGGCGGCGCCGAGGTGGCGGGCTCACTCACATTCTTCCGGCGCTGTTAGTCCTTGATCTGGTAGATCGGGGTCACCACGGCGCGCGCCAGGGTGTGGAACGCCAGGTTGAACCCGGCGTAGGCCGGCGGCTCGTCGCCGTCGGCGTCGATGGAGTCGATGTCCAGCGCGTGGACCGCGAAGATGTAGCGGTGCGCGAAGTCCCCGGGCGGCGGGGCGGCGCCGCCGTAACCCTCCTCGCCGAAGTCGTTGCGCAGCTGCTTGACGCCCTCGGGCAGGGCCGCGCCGCGGGCCAGGGAGGTGGTCGACACGGGGAGGTTGATCGCCACCCAGTGCCAGAAACCGCTGGTGGTGGGCGCGTCCGGGTCGAAGCAGGTCACCGTGAAGCTCTTGGTCTCCGGCGGGAAGCCGGACCACGACAGCTGGGGCGAGAGGTTGTCGCCCGCCAGCGTGAAGGTCGAGGCGAGCATCTCGCCGTCGCGCACGTCGTCGGAGACGACGGAGAACTCGCCGACCTTGGGCAGCAGGTCGTAGGGCCACGGTGCCCTGGGACGTTCCAGCATGATTCCTCCATTGTGAATAGTCGTCGCACTCTACGACGGCGGTTCGTCGCTTGTCACGCCGTTTTCGCGCGCCCAGGCCAAGAGCTCCGCCTCGGCCTCCTCGGGCGCCAGCGGGCCGCGGTCCAGGCGCAGCTCCTTGAGATGTTTCCACGCCTCGCCCACCAGTGGGCCCGCCGGGATTTTCAAGAGCCGCATGATGTCGTTGCCGTCGAGATCGGGACGCACCCGCGCCAGGTCCTCCTCGGCGGCGATCCGGTTGACGCGCTCCTCGAGGGCGTCGTAGTCGGCGGCCAGCCGGGCGGCCTTGCGCTTGTTGCGGGTGGTGACGTCGGAGCGCACCAGCTTGTTCAGCCGGGACAGGCTGGGACCGGCGTCGGTGACGTAGCGCCGCACGGCCGAGTCGGTCCACTCTCCGCGCCCGTACCCGTAGAAGCGCAGGTGGAGCGCGATCAGGTGCGAGATCTCGGCGATGTCCTCCTTCGGGAAACGCAACTCGCGCAGGCGCTTGCGGGCCATCCGGGCGCCCACCACCTCGTGGTGGTGGAAGGTGACGCGTCCGTCCGCGCCGACGCCCTTGGTGTCGGGCTTGCCGATGTCGTGCAGCAGCGCGGCGATCCGCAGCGTCACGTCCGGCCCGTCATCCTCATAGGACATGGCATTGCGGACGACGGTCAGCGTGTGCTCGTAGACGTCCTTGTGCTGGGCGTGTTCGTCGATCGCCATGCGCAGCGCCGGAAGCTCCGGCAGGCAGCGCTCGGCCAGGCCCGTCGACACCATGAGCCGCAGCCCGACGACGGGGTCGGCGCCGCCCATCAGCTTGACGAACTCGTCGCGGATCCGTTCGGCCGTAATGCGATCGAGGTCGCCGGCCATGTTGGTCATCGCGGTCCGGACCGGCGCGTCGACGTCGAAACCCAGCTGCGCGGCGAAACGCGCCGCCCGCATCATCCTGAGTGGATCGTCGGCGAAGGAGTCCTCGGGGGTGGCGGGCGTGCGGATCACCTGGCGGGCCAGATCGCCCAGTCCGTCGAACAGATCGCTGAATTCGTGGCCCGGCACCGACACCGCCATCGCGTTGATGGTGAAGTCCCGGCGCCGCAGGTCATCGGGCAGGTTGTCGCCGAAGGCCACCGACGGGTTGCGGCTCACCCGGTCGTAGCTGTCGGCCCGGAAGGTGGTCACCTCCACCCGCTGGCCCCGGAACATCGCGCCGATCGTGCCGAACTCGCGCCCGGTCGTCCACAAGGTATTCGTCTGCGCCCCAAGGATCTCCAGCGTGGTGTCCGGGTGGGCGCTGGTGGCGAAGTCCAGATCCTCGCTGGGGCGGCGCAGGATCGCGTCACGCACCGAACCGCCGACGAGATGCAGCTCATGGCCCCCGGCGGCGAAGAGCTCCCCCAGGGCGTCGGCCACCGCGGGGACGGTGATTTGATTTCCGATACGGTCTGACATCGATCGGAAAGCCTATCGGAAGGCCTCGGAGTGACGGACACGAAAGCGACCACGGGCAGCCTCGCCCGTCACTCGGCGGTCATGGCCGCCGGAACCATCGTCGCCCGGGTCACCGGCTTCGGCCGCAACGCGGTGATCGGCGCGGCCCTGGGCAGCGCGATCGGCAACGCGTACACCACCGCCCAGTACTTCCCCCAGATGGTCTACGAGCTGGTGATGGGCGGCGTGCTCACGAGCGTGCTGGTGCCGCTGATCGTGCGCGCCCGCAAGAACGACGCCGACGGCGGCGAGGCCTTCACCCACCGGCTGCTCACCCTGGCGGTGATCCTGCTGGCGGGCGCCACCGCGTGCGTCGTGGCCGCCGCGCCGCTGCTGGTGCGGCTGATGGGCGGCGCCGGCAACCGCGAGCTGATCACCGACCTGAGCTACCTGATGCTGCCCGCGCTGTTCTTCTATGGGCTGTCGGCGTTGCTGCAATCGGTGCTCAACACCCGCGACCACTTCGCCGCGCCGATGTGGGCCCCGATCGTCAACAACGTGGTCGTCATCGCCATGGGCGCCACGTTCTTCGTCATGTACACCTCCACCCTCGGCGCGGGCAAGCAGTTCACCAGCGCCGACATCACCACCCCCATGGTGCTGCTCTTGGGGCTGGGCACCACCTTCGGCCTGGTCGCGCAGTGCGCGGCGCTGTGGCCCGCGCTGCGCAGGGTCGACTTCAAGTGGAAGTGGCGCTTCGACTTCGGCCAGCTGCACCTGGGCGAGATCGGCCGGTTGGCCGGCTGGATCCTGTGTTACGTCGCGTTCAACCAGGTCGCCGTGGTGGTCGCGGTGAAGGTGGCCAACATCGCCGCCGGCGCGCACGGCGAGCACCCGGGCCCGTTGACCTACAACAACATCTACGCGGTGACGATGATGGCGCACGGCATCGTCGCGGTATCGGTGATCACGGCGCTGATGCCCCGGCTTTCGGCCGCCGCCAACGACAGGCGCTTCGGCGACCTGGCCTCGGGCCTGTCGTCCGGCATCCGCCTGTCCACCATGGTCCTGATGCCGATCACGGTGGTGTACGTGGCGCTGGGCGGGCCGCTGGCGGTGCTGATGTTCAACTACGGCAAGTACGACCTGTCGGCGGCCACCGCCACCGGCATCGGCGTCATGATCGGCGGGCTGGTGCTGATCCCGTTCTCGCTGAGCCAGTTGCAGACCTTCGCGTTCTACGCGCTCACCGACTCCAAGACCGTCGCGCTGCTCAACATCCCGGTGATCGTGGTGCGCGCCGGCGGGTTCCTGCTGGCGCTCTACCTGCTTCCGGCGCAGAACGTCGTCGCGGGGATCATGGTGGCCAACGGCGTGTCCTATGTGGTGTCGGTGGTGCTGTCGACGATCTTCCTGCGCCGCCGCATCGGCCTGCTGGGCATGCGGGCCATCGTCGCCACCTGGATCAAGCAGGCCCTCGCGGGCGCGGTGGCGCTGGCGGCGGCCTGGGGCGTCATGCGCTTCCTGCCGGGAGTGTCCGACGCCACCAAATGGGTGTTGCTGGCCGAACTCGCGGGTGTGGGCGCGCTCATTCTGGTCATCTACGTCGGCGCGGCCTACCTGCTGCGGGTCGGCGAGATCACCGAACTGACTCGCATGCTTCGCGCCAAACTGGGACGCTAATCTGAACCTGCGCGCTCGCACCCGAACCGGCATCCGGGGCGGTCCGCGCTCGGGTCCGCGGGAGCCCGGGCCGACGCGCAACAATGGCAGGCCCGCAGTGGCACGCGACCAAAGGCGAACCCGTTTTGGAGGACCACGTGAGCGAGGTAGTGACTCCCATGGTGGGGGATCTGCTCGCCGACCGTTACAGCCTCGCCGCGCACGTCAATGACGACTCCACCGGACGACAGGTGTGGCGCGGCATGGACGTGTTGCTCAATCGGCCGGTGACGGTGGTGTTGCGCACTCCCGGTGGCGAAGAGGCGCAAGAGATGCTGGCCGCCGCGGTGGCCGCCAGCCGCGTCAATCACCCCAACATCGTGGGCGTGTACGACGCCGTCGACCAGGGCGACTGCGCCTACATCGTGCGCGAATGGGTGGAGGGGCAGTCGCTGCGCGACTCGATCGCCGCGGCCCCGCTGCCGCCCGAGGCCGCCATCAACATCGTTCAATGCGTCGCCGAGGCGATCGCCGCCGTGCACGCCACCGGCGTCGCCCACGGCAACGTCCACCCCGGCACCGTCCTGCTGTCCACCGACGACCGGGTGGTGCTGGCCGACCCGCGCGCCGACGCCGGGGCCACCCAGGTGGGCGACGTCCGGTCGATCGCCGCGACCCTGTACTGCGCGATGACCGGGGGCTGGCCGCGCACCGTGCCGGGCCCCGCGTCGCTGCCGGACGCCCCCACCGACGATCAGGGAATGCCCCTGTCGCTCAAGGAGATCCGCCCCGAGGTCCCCGCGCGGGTCGACCGGCTGGTCACCCGGCTGCTGTCGGCGGCCGAGGCCCCGCCCACCGCGGCCGAGCTCGCCGACGAGCTGGCCCACCTGTCGGTCGGGCCCGACACCAGCGCGCTGGCGCTGGTGGTTCCCGACGAGGAGGCGCCGCAGGCGCTGCCGCCGCGCATCGCGGGCAAGCGCCTGGCCTACGGCGCCGCCGCCCTGGTGGGCCTGGCGCTCATCGGGTTGATCGCGACGCTGATCCTGATCCCCTCCACCGGCGGGACGGACGCCAACGGCGGCACCGACGGCGGAAAGTCCTCTCAGGACAGTGGCAACAGCGGCGCGCCGCAACAGATCGACTTCAAGACCGCCGACGTCCAGGCCATCGACCCCACCCACAGCGACGCCGACGTCATCAAGGGCGTCGGCAACGTGGTGGACGGCGACTCCAGCTCGGCCTGGCAGACCCAGGCCTACAACAGCGCCAAATGGGGCAACCTGGCCAAGGGCTTCGGGCTGCTGCTGGACATGGGCTCGGAGAAGCGCATCGCCACGGTCACCATCGACATGGCCACCACCGGCAACACCGTCGGCCTGTACGCCGGCAAGGGCGACACCGCCTCCGACGGCGACGTCGGCAAGCTGGACGTGATCGCCAAGGACCAGGTCAACAACGACAACAACCTGAAGTTCACCGCGGTCACCGACGCACCGAAGACCCGCTACCTGCTGATCTGGTGCTCCGCGGCGGGCCCCGACCCCAAGGGCGGCGGCCAGTTCCAGTGGGTCGTCAACGACATCCAGGTTCACGCCAGTTAGGCGCCGTGGACATGCCGGACTCGAGCGGCGTCGCCGACGCCGAACTGCTGCGTCGCCACGCCACCGGTGGCGACCGCGACGCGTTCGGTGAGCTGTTCCGTCGGCATCGGGACCGGCTGTGGGCGGTGGCGCTGCGCACCCTCTCCGATCCCGAGGAGGCCGCGGACGCCCTGCAGGACGCCATGATCAACGCCTACCGGGCCGCCGCGCGGTTCCGCGGCGACTCGGCCGTGACCACCTGGCTGCACCGCATCGTGGTCAACGCCTGTCTGGACCGCGTGCGCCGCCGCAACGCCCGGCCGTCGGTGCCGATGTCCGACCAGCTGCCCGAGACGGCGATGACCGGGGCGGACGTCGCCGACCGCGCCAACGTGCTGGCGGTGCGCCAGGCGCTGCGCGAGCTGTCCTTCGAGCACCGCACCGTCGTGGTGTACATCGACATGCTGGGCTACCCGGTCGCCGAGGTGGCGGGGATCCTGGGGGTGCCGCCGGGGACGGTGAAGAGCCGCGCGTCGAGAGCCCGCTCACAATTGGCGACAATGCTGGCCGATCAGGGGAACCAGAACGGTAGCGAAGACGTCGCATCTACGTCCGCACCGCGCGCCACCCGCCCGATCGCCCCTGATCCGACACACGGAAAGGAGGAGAGGTCGTGACCACCCCGCCCACCGATGATGTGCTTCGCGCGAGCCTGCGTGCCGCGTCCGACGATTTCGGTGACCTGCCGCCGTCGGTGATCGACCGACTCGACCGCGCGCTGGCGGAGGCCCCCGACCTGTCCGCCCCGCCCGATCTCACGCCACCGGTGTCCCCGCGGCAGCGGGCGCCCTGGTGGCGCCGTCGCGCGGCCATGGTGACCGCCGTGCTCGCGCTGATCTGCGCCCTGGGCGTGGGCGGCGCGCTGATGACCCAGCCGTGGCAACACCAGACCTCCCCGGGCGACGCGGCCGACGCCAACGCCGCCAACGGGCGCAACAAGACCGGCCAGGACAAGGCCGAGTCGAAGTCCGGCTACACCGACCCGTCCGAGGAACCGCAGGGCGCCGACAAGGCCATGCCGCACTACGACGTCACCTACACCGGCCACGACTACAAGGACGACACGTCGCTGGAGGACGCCCGCGGCCTGAGGGAAACCGGCGACAAGTCCCAGATCAGCACCAAGCTGTCGCGGCTGATGGACGACCGTTCGGCCCGCGACGCCTGCCTGGCCAACCTGGTGAACGCCTTCGAGGGCAAGCCCTCGGCGGTGGACTTCGGTTCCTACGGCGAATCTCCCGCCATGGTCGCGGTCCTGGACATGGCGGCCGACGCCGGCGCCATCGTCGCCGTGGGACCCGGTTGCGACAGCGGCCACCTGGACATCCTGGGCGCCACCAGCTTCTAGCCGCGTCAGCGTGGCGGGGGCCTCACCGGGGAATGCCGCGTCCGTACCATGACGTTGACGCAGGCGACAATTGTGCCCTTCAAGAGGAGCATTCAGGTGAGCGAAGTTCGTGACGTGATCATCATCGGATCCGGCCCCGCCGGGTACACCGCGGCGCTCTACACGGCGCGCGCGGACCTGAAACCGCTGGTGATCGAGGGCGCCGAATCCGGCGGCGCGCTCATGACCACGACCGAGGTGGAGAACTTTCCCGGCTTCGCCGACGGCGTGATGGGCCCGGATCTGATGGACACCATGCGCAAGCAGGCGGAGAACTTCGGAGCCGAGCTGCTGACCGACGACGTCACCCGCGTGGAGCTGTCCGGAGACATCAAGTCGGTGTGGGTGGGGAACACCGAATACCGGTCGCGCGCGGTCATCCTGGCCACCGGTTCGGCGTGGCGCCCGCTGGGCGTGCCCGGCGAGCAGCGGCTCCTGGGCCACGGCGTGTCGTCCTGCGCCACCTGCGACGGCTTCTTCTTCAAGGGCCAGCACATCGCCGTGATCGGCGGCGGCGACTCGGCGATGGAGGAGGCGACCTTCCTGACCAAGTTCGCCGAGTCGGTGACGATCGTGCACCGGCGGGATTCCTTCCGTGCCAGCAAGATCATGGCCGAGCGCGCGCTGGCCAACCCGAAGATCACGGTCGCGTGGAACACCGTGGTCGACGAGGTGCTCGGCGAGAGCAAGGTCTCGGCCCTGACGCTGCGCGACACCGAGACCGGCGCCACCCGCCGGCTGGACGTCACCGGCATGTTCGTGGCGATCGGGCACGACCCGCGCAGCGAACTGTTCGCCGGCCAGGTCGACACCGACGCCGAGGGCTACGTCAAGACCGACGCCCCGGGTACGCGCACCAACCTGCCGGGGGTCTTCGCCGCCGGCGACCTGGTGGACCACACCTACCGGCAGGCCATCACGGCCGCCGGAACCGGCTGTGCCGCAGCGCTTGACGCCGAACGCTATGTCGCCGCCATCGAATCCGAATAAGAACAACTAGCTGAAGGACAGAACATGGGAGCCATGAAAGCGGTAACCGACGCCACCTTTGAAAACGACGTGCTGAAGGCCGATGCCCCGGTGCTGGTCGACTTCTGGGCCGAGTGGTGCGGGCCGTGCCGCAAGGTGACCCCGGTGCTCGAGGAGCTCGCCGGCGAGATGGCCGACACGGTGCGGATGGTCAAGGTCGACACCGACGCCAACCCGCAGACCATGCGCACCTACCAGGTGATGAGCGTGCCCACCCTGATGCTGTTCAAGAACGGCGAGCCGGTCGGCAGCATCATCGGCGCCAAGCCGAAGAGCGCCATCAAGGAGCTCATCGAGAAGGCCGCGTAACGCGCGTCGGACGTGACAATGGCGAGGCCCTCAGGGCCCCGCCATTTTTCACGCTCGCTGCACTATCGTCACCGACGCCAGCCACCGCTCCACCTCGGCGTCGATGGTCCCCGCGCCCTCGCCCCAGCCCGGCAGATGCCGCAGCTCCATGCGCAGACGCGGATAGTGCGGGTGGGCCCGCACCGTCTTGAATCCCAGGGACCGGAAGAAGTCCGCCGGCGCCACGCAGGCGCCCGGCTCTCCGCGCGCGTCGCCGAAGACCTCCAGCGCCCGCACCCCCCGCTTCGACAGGTCGTGGGCGGCGGCCTGCACCAGCAGCCGCCCCAGCCCGGTGGAGGCGAAGGCGGGCACCACGTGGGCGGTCATCAGGACCGCCGCGTCCGCCGACGCCGGCCCCGACGGAAACTCCGAGGCCCGCGGCACGTGTTGGGGCGCGGCGTAGGTGACGAAGCCCGCGGGCATGTCGTCCACGTAGGCGACGCGTCCGCAGCTCCCCCATTCCAGCAGGGTCTTCGAGACCCAGGCTTCCTTGTCGAGCCCGGGGTCGCCGGCGCACGAGCGCCCCGGCGAACGCGGCTGGCTCGTCGAACAATCCGGTGACAGCTCCCAGAACACGCAACTCCTGCACGAACGCGGCAGGTCATCCAGCGTGTCGAGCGTCAAATTCCCCATTCGTCGCGACACCCGCAACATCTTAATGCTCAGTAAGCGTCCCAATACCCAAAATCCGCCTTTTGATGACCGATTTGCCGGAGTAGTCTGGCGGCACTTTCGTGCTTTGCCGCACCAACGATCAGGGATCAAGGAGGTCACATGTCCCACACGACGCTCGACGACTACCAGGATCGTTACGCGGCAAGGATTCACGGCATGGCGGCCTCGGAGATCCGGGCACTGTTCGCGGTGGCCAGCCGCCCCGAGGTGGTGTCGCTGGCGGGCGGGAACCCTTACACCGCCGCGCTTCCCATGGACGAGCTGGGCGACATGTTCACCCGGCTGCTGGCCGAGGACGGCGCCAGGGCGCTGCTGTACTGCCCGGGCCAGGGGGACGCGGCGCTGCGCGAGCAGATCTGCGGCGTGATGGCCGACGTCGGCATCGACGCCTCCGCGGGCGCCTCGCCCGACGACGTCGTGGTCACCGTCGGCGCCCAGCAGGGCCTCGACCTGCTGGCGCGGGTGTTCCTGGACCCCGGCGACATCGTGCTGGCCGAGGGACCGACCTATGTGGGCGCCCTCGGGGTGTTCCAGGCCGCCCAGGCGCGGGTGCGTCACGTGGCCATGGACGACGAGGGGCTGATCCCGCGGGCGCTGGAGCAGGCGATTGCCGAATGCCCGGCGCCGCCGAAGTTCCTGTACACGGTGCCCACCTACCAGAACCCGACCGGCGTGACGCTGTCCGGCGAGCGCCGGGTCGAGGTGCTGGAGATCTGCGAGCGGCACGGGCTCCTGGTGGTGGAGGACGACCCGTACGGAATGTTGAGTTTCGACGGACACCGGCCGCGACCCTTGCGCGCCATGCGCAGCGAGGGCGTGTTCTATGTGGGCACGTTCTCCAAGATCTTCGCCGCGGGGCTGCGGGTCGGCTGGGTGCTGGCCCCGCCGGCGGTGCGCGACAAGCTGGTGCTGGCCTCCGAGGCCGCGGTGCTGTGCCCCTCGGCCCTGACCCAGGCCGCCGCCACCCGGTATCTCACCACCATGGCGTGGCGGGAACAGGTGAAGGCGTTCAGCGCCCTGTATTGCGAGCGCCGCGACGCGATGCTGTCCGCCATGGACGATTACCTGCCGTCGGCCATGACCTGGACCCGCCCGGGGGGCGGCCTGTTCGTGTGGGCCGACCTGCCCGAGGGCCTGGACTCCAAGGCGATGCTGCCGAAGGCGCTGGCCAAGCGGGTGGCGTACGTGCCGGGCACCGGCTTCTACGCCGACGGCACCGGCCGGGGCCAGATGCGGCTCAACTTCTCCTTCCCCACGGCCGAGCGGATTCGCGAGGGCGTGCGGCGGCTGGCCGGGGTGATCGAGTCGGCCGGCGAACTGCGGGATACCTTCGCACCGTGAATGACGCGAAGCGACTCGCCGACGCGCGCGTGGTGGTGCTGGCCGGTGGCCTGTCCTTCGAGCGCGAGGTGTCGCTGCGGTCGGGGCGCCGGATCGCCGACGCCCTGAGCCGGGTCGGCGTCCACACCGAACTGCGCGACGTGGACTCCGCGCTGCTGCCGGATCTGGTGGCCGACCCGCCCGACGCGGTGGTGTTCGCCCTGCACGGCGCCATCGGCGAGGACGGCGCGCTGCGCTCGGTGCTGGATCTCATCGAGGTGCCCTACGTCGGCCCGGACGCCGACGCGGCCCGCCGCACCTGGGACAAGCCCACCGCCAAGGCGCTGCTGCGCGACGCCGGTCTGTCCACACCCGACTGGATCGCGCTGCCGCGCGACACGTTCTCCGACCTGGGTGCCGCACGGCTGCTGGAGCGCATCGTCGACAAGCTCGGGGTGCCGCTGGCGGTGAAGCCGGCGCGCGGCGGCTCCGGCCTGGGGGTGGCGGTGATCGATGACGCCGCCGAGCTTCCGGCGGCCATGATCGGCTGCTTCGCCTACGACGACGTGGCCCTGATCGAGGCGTTCGCGCCCGGCGCCGACGTCGCGGTGGGGGTGGTGGACTGCGGCGACGGCCCGGTGGCGCTGCCCGCCGTCGAGGTCACCCCGGTCAGCGGCCGCTACGACTACGCCGCCCGCTACAACCCGGGCGCCTCCACCTGGCACGTCCCGGCCCGGCTGTCGCCGGGATCCGCGGCGGCGGTGGAGTCGGCGGCGGTGGCGGCGTATCGCGCGCTCGGCCTGCGCGACATGTCCAGAATCGACTTGATGGTGCCCGCCGAGGGCGAGCCGTCGGTGCTGGGTGCCAAGGTGGTGCCCGGCATGACCGAGACGTCGCTGGTGCCGATGGCGGCCGAGGCCGCCGACCACCAGGTCGGGGATCTGTTGGCCGACCTGGTGAACGCGGCGCTGCGTCGGTCTAGTTCGGGCTGAGCCCGTACGGCGCCAGGAAGGCGAAGGGCTCGAGGTTGCGCAACAGCCAAAACGCCAGCAGCCCATAGAAAAGCGTCCAGATGACCCAGGGCTTCACCATGCGTTTTCGTATCGAGCGGCCCAGGACCCGCTCGGTGGCCCAACGGAAGTAGTAGAACAGCGCGATGGGGATCATGACGCACACGGTGAGGATGTTGAGCCGCAACGCGGTCACGATGTCCAGATGGACGAGGGCGTGGATCGCCCGCAGGCTCCCACAACCCGGGCAGTAGTACCCGGTGAACATGAGGAACGGGCAGGTCGGGTAGTGGCCGTGCTCGTTGGGGTCCTTGATGCCGACGTAGGTCGCGATTCCGACGATGAGTAGCAGAACACCCGCCGGCTCCAACAGCGGAAACCGTTGGCGCAGGCGGGTGGTTGCTACCGTGATCGCGGTCATTGCCTAGTAGGACGGCGTCTGGGAGACGGCGTAGGCGAAGAACGAGAAGTAGACGACCCAGGAGATCACCTGTCCGGCGACGCCGACGATGAAGGCGACGGTCATCCACTTCTTGGCGGCCTCGGAGGCCTCCTGCGCGCCGTTGTAGTCGCCGGCGGCCCAGGCCGCGTTGACCTTGTTGGCGTTGATGATGGCCGGGATCGCGAACGGCCAGCAGCAGAAGATCGCGACGATGGACGCCGCCAGGTAGTTTGAGGGCGGTTGTCCGCCGGGTTGTTGCCCGTAACCCGGCTGTTGTCCGTAGCCCGGCTGCTGGTAAGCCATGTGTGTGCCTTCCTGGGAGTGGACCAATCGGTCCACAAGGTTTATTGGTCGCTGGTAGAACCCGTATATGAGGCCGTGCGCCAAGGTACAACAATTGGCACATCGCTGCCGCAAGCGACCCCGCGTTTAAGGGAACCGTGCCCAGGCCGTGATCTTTCCGCAATGTAACCGTAAACCGTGCCGCCAAAAGGACCGGGCCACAGGTCCCGACCTTTCGGGCGCGGACAATATGGACGCGGGCGCTTTGTGTCCGGACGGTCGAGCACACGCCGCGTCGGCGTCGGCGATACTGTAGGTCGGTCACGTAACCCGCCACACCAGGACGGCAGCGACTCCATGACTTACCCACCTCAGCCGGGTGGCTACGGACAACAACCCGACCCGTACGGCCAGCAGCCCGTCACGGGCGTGCCGTCCTCGCCCGGTCCCTACGGGCAACCGGTCACGGGCCCGCCCACCTCCCCCGGCTACGGGCAGCCCGCGTACGGGCAGCCCGCCTACTCGCCTCCGCCGTTCGCCGGCCCGCCGCCCGCGCAGGACCCGGGCCCGCGCCCCGGCGCGGTCACCGCCGCCGGGATGCTCATGGTCGGCACCACGGTGCTGTTCGTGCTGCTGGCGGGCATCGGGTTGTTCGCGGGTCTGAAGAGCATCAGCGAGGACGAGAAGACCTGCTCCGGCGACTACTACAACTCCTGCGACGACGTGACCGCCGGAAAGGTCACGCTCATCATCATGGCGGCGGTGTTCATCCTGGCCGCCATGGGAATCATCGCCCTGGCCCTGGGGGTGCTGCGCGGCCGCAACGGCGCGCGGATCACCGCCTACGTGGTCTACGGGCTGTTCGGCGTGTACGCGCTGTGCGGGCTGGGCGGTTCGCTCCTGGTGCTGATCGGCTCCTCGAGCGCCTCCAGCAGCAGCGACGCCTCGACGATGGGCATGGGCGGCGGGATCGCGCTGATCGCCATGCTGGTGCTGTTGATCATCCTGGGCTCCACCATCGTGTTGCTGTCCCTCAAGCCGGTCAACACCTGGTTCCGCGAGACCCAGCGGGCCCGCGCCGCCGGCATCATCTGAGCAACCCAGTACCGTACGGGCATGTCCCCAGACGAGCCCACCGTCGACGAGCCCCGGCAGCGGCCCACTACGGTCTCCGTCGCCGGTTATTGCCTGTACGCCATCGTGATCGTCGCGGTCATCAGCGCGATCGTGTCCATTGTGTTTGTCGACATCCCGCTGGGTTCGGCGATCCGCCACGCCCTGTCCGACCCCAAGCTGGTGCCGTCGGACCAGCGGCGCGTGGCGATCGTGTTCACCATGATCGCCCTGGTCGGCCAGGTGGTCGTGAGCCTGATCTGCCCGGTCGCCGTGGGGATCATGGCCCCGCTCAACTTGAAGGGCAGGAACGGCGCCCGGATCACCACCTGGGTGTTCGCCGGTCTCGGCCTGTTGTGCAGCGTCTGCGGCCTGGTGGCGCTGCCGATGAACCTGAGCCCCAACTCGGCCGGCTACAACGCCGACAAGCAGTCCGACGCCCTGAACCGGGCGCTGACCCACGCCGCCGAGTCGGTGCACATTCCCGGCTGGGTGACCGCCGTGGGCGTCGTCGAGGTGATCGCGCTGTTCGTGCTTTACCTGCTGGCCATCATCTTCCTGGCGGTGCCCGCCTCCAACGACTATTTCCGCAAGCGCCCGCCGAAGATCGCGATCATCGCCCCGGTCGACGGCCCGAAACCGCCGAAGGCCTGACGGCGCCCGCGCGAAAGGACCCACATGAATACGGCATTGATCACCGGGGCCACCTCGGGAATCGGCGCCGCCTTCGCCCGGCTGTTGGCCTCCACCGGCCACAACCTGGTGCTGGTGGCCCGCGACGCCAAGCGGCTGGAGGCCACCGCGTCCCAGCTGTCCGCCGACAACGGCGTCGACGTCGCTGCGGTCTCGGCGGACCTCATCACGGCCGAGGGCTGCGAGGAGGTGGCGGGGCACGCGCGCGAGTGCGATCTGCTGATCAACAACGCGGGTCTGGCCCTGGGCAAGGGCTTCGCGTACACCTCCATTGAGGAGGAAGAGCGGCTGCTCGACCTCAACGTGCGCGCGGTGCTGCGGCTCACCCACGCCGCGCTGCCGGCGATGCGCCAGCGGGGACAGGGCGGCATCGTCAACGTGTCCTCGGTGGCGGGCTTCGGCCCGACCATGCCGGGCTCCACCTACAACGCCTCCAAGGCGTGGGTGACGAACTTCAGCCAGTCTCTGGCGCCGCTGGCCCGCCGCGAGGGGGTGTCGGTGATGGCGCTGTGCCCCGGCTTCGTGCGTACCGAGTTTCACGATCGCGCGAGCATCGATGTCTCGGACATACCTAAGTGGATGATGTTGGACGCCGACTTCGTCGCCGAGACCGCCATGCGGGACCTGTTGCGTGGCAAGATGGTGAGCGTCCCGTCCCTCACGTACAAGCTGCTGGTGTCGGGTATCCGACACTTGCCGACGGGCCTGGTGCAGAGAATCACCCTTCGCATGGAGTCGGTGTCCCGGAGGGGACGAAACCGCTGATCAGCAATAATATTTGCCATCCTCGATATAATGTGTCCGAGCGCACACACGCGTGACCATCACCTGACACTCCGAGACCTGGTCACCCGATCGGGTGCCGTAGTCTCGTTGCCGTGTCTGACCGGGAAAAGCTGCTCGACCTCATCAACGAACTGGCCGTGGTGCGCGGCCGGGTCGTGCTGTCGAGCGGGCAGGAGGCCGACTCGTATCTCGACGGGCGCCGGGTCGCGTTGCACCACAAGGCGGCCCCGTTGATCGGACGGGTCATGTGCGACCTGACGTCCGATTGGGACTATCAGTCCGTGGGGGGTTTGACGCTGGGCGCCGACCCCGTCGCGACCGCGATGATGCACCAGTCGCCGCGTCCGCTGGACGCCTTCGTGGTGCGCAAAACCGAGAAGACGCACGGTTTGCAGCGACGCATCGAGGGCCCCGACGTGGCGGGACGCCGGGTATTGGCGGTGGAGGACACGTCGACGACCGGGAGTAGTGTGTTGACAGCGGTCGATGCGCTGCGCGAAGCCGGAGCCGAGATCGTGGGGGTCGCGGTCATCGTCGATCGGGGAGCCGAAGCCGCGGTCAAGGCCGCGGGGCTGGAATACCGGGCGGTTTTCAGCAGTGGGGATCTACATCTATAAAAGTCTGACAGACTTCCCCTGAGCCACCCCTCACTGAAAGTCCATACAGTCCGTAGTGATATAAATACTAATCGATAGTTTTGGTGAGAGGAAAATACCGTGGTACGCGTACTCGCTGACGCCACAACCCCCGCGTCTCCTGTTGCGGGCGACCCAATCCCACGCAAAGACGCTGAGCGCATCGCCGGTGTGCTCAAGGCACTGGCGGACCCGAACCGCCTGCGCCTGATCAGCCTGATCCAGTCGCAGGACGGCGGGGAAGCCTGCGTGTGCGAGCTGACCGACCCGCTGGGCCTGTCCCAGCCGACCATCAGCCACCACCTCCGGATTCTCACGGAGGCCGGCCTGGTCGAGCGCGACAAGCGTGGAGTGTGGGCGTACTTCCGGGTGCTGCCCGAGACACTCAACGCGGTCGCCGACCTGCTCACCCCGCCGAAGCGACGGGGGCGTCGCCGCAGCAGCGGCCACTAGTGGCACCGGTGCGGTAGCGGGGGCGACTGGCAGGCGCCCGCTGCCGACACCTAGAAGTACATCGATTCCTCTACACTCGGTGCGTGGCGCCGAGACATCGCAAGCCGGCCCGGTTTTCCCCCCGGGCCCGGCGAACCCTGGTGGGAGTGGTGATGGCCGCCGTGCTGGCGTCCGTCACCGGCGTCGCACTGGGTTCGGTCATCGAGGGCGTCAAGGATTGCGACCGCCACGTCACCCTGCACATGTCCGCCGCGGCGGACATCGCGCCGGTGCTCGGCAAGCACGCCAAGCAGTGGTCCCACACCGCCGACCCGGTGGACGGCGCCTGCGTCACCGTCGACGTCACGGCGCAGGACTCCGCCTCGGTGGCGATGGCGTTGGCGCGCAAGTATTCCGCGGCCTTCGACATCGGCAAGGCCAAGACCACCGACGTCCGCGTGCCGGACGTGTGGGTGCCGGAGTCGATGACCTGGCTGGCCCGACTCGGGGGCGACCTGGGCGGCCACCTCAACCCGCACGTCGGCTCGGTCGCCGAGAGCGTGCTCGGCCTGGCGGTCACGAAGAAGACCGACGGCGCCGGTGAGTCCACCATGCTGCAAAACGCCAAGGTCGACCCCTCCGACCCCCGGGCGGACGCGGGCGCGCTGGCGCTGCTGTTGGAGTCCAACGAGAACAAGACCGCCCAGGTGAAGTACAAGCCCGGGTCGGCCACGGTGATGTCGAAGGCGGCCTACGACCTGTACATGGCCAAGCATCCCGGCAGCAAGCTGGAGTTCGTCAACACCAACCCCTCGCTGCCGCCCTTCGAGTACCCGTTCATCACACAGGCCAAAATGGACAAAACGCTGGACGACGCGGGAGACGCGTTCCTGTCCAGCATGCTGTCGGACGAGTTCACCAACAGCCTCGGCAAGTACGGCTTCACCAAGGCCGGGCCCTACCCGCAGAAGGTGGACCCGAAGGCGGTGAGCAAGGTCCTCGACGCCTGGGACGCCAGCTCACCGCCGACGAGCTAGGCCACGCCGAGGTCGCGGGCGATGAGCATCCGCTGGATCTCCGAGGTGCCCTCGCCGATCTCCAGAATCTTGCTGTCGCGCCACATCCGGGCCACCGGCGTCTCGTTCATGAAGCCGTAGCCGCCGAACACCTGGGTGGCGGCGCGGGCGTTGTCCACGGCGGCCTCGGAGGCGTACAGCTTGGCGATGGAGGCGTGGCGCTTGAACGGCTCCTCGGCGCGCATCCGGGCGGCGGCGTCGTAGTAGGCCAGCCGCGAGGTGTGGGCGCGCACCTCCATGTCGGCGATCATGAACTGGATCGCCTGGTAGTTACCGATGTTGTGGCCGAAGGCGTGGCGCTCGGCGGCGTAGCGCACCGACTCGTCGACGCAGCCCTGGCTCAGGCCGGTGGCCAGCGCGGCGATGGCGATGCGGCCCTCGTCGAGGATGCGCAGGAACTGCGCGTAGCCGCGTCCCCGCTCGCCCAGCAGGTTGCCCACCGGCACCCGGCAGTCGTCGAAGTACAGCTCGCGGGTGTCGGAGGCAGACCAGCCGACCTTGGAGTACTTGGGCGCCACGGTGAAGCCGGGGGTGTCACGCGGCACGATGATCGACGAGATCTCGGGCCGGCCGTCGGCGGTGCTGCCGGTGACGGCGGTGACGGTCACCAGGTCGGTGATGTCGGTGCCCGCGTTGGTGATGAAGCATTTCGACCCATTGATGACCCACTCGTCGCCGTCCACGGTGGCCTTCGTCTGGGTCGCCGAGGCGTCGGAGCCGCCGCCGGGCTCGGTGAGCCCGAAGCCGGCCAGCGCCTCGCCCGCCAGCAGCCGCGGCAGCCAGCGCCGCTTCTGCTCCTCCGTACCGAAGCGATAGATCGGCATGGCGCCCAACGACACCGCCGCCTCCACCGTGATGGCCACCGAGGAGTCGACGCGGGCCAGCTCCTCCAGGGCCAGGCACAGCAGGAAGTAGTCGCCGCCCGCCCCGCCGTACCGCTCGTCGAAGGGGGCGCCGAACACGCCCATGCGTCCCAGCTCGGCGACGATCTCGTAGGGGAACTCGCCGCGCTCGTACAGCTCGCCGATGACCGGCGCGATGCGTTCGCGGGCGAACTTCGCCACCGCCTCGCGCAGGGCGTCCTCGTCGGCGCTCAGCCGGAAATCCATCGGTGTGCCTTTCTGCCTGTCCTATACCGGTGTGACGCCGTGGCGGCGCCGGGAGAATCCGCGTTCCTTGTCGGCGGACGCCGCGTAGCGCCCGATCAGCTCGTCGCGCAGGTTCTCGGGCTCGACGATGCCGTCGATGACCAGCTCGCTGGCCAGCCGGACGATGTCGATGTCGGCCTCGTACTCGGCGCGCTTGTCGGCGACGAAGCGCTCGCGCTCCTCGGCGTCGTCGATGTCGGCGATCTTGCGGGCGTACACGGCGTTGACGGCCGCGTCGGCGCCCATCACGGCGATCTTGGCCGTGGGCAGGGCGAGGGTGGCGTCGGGGCCGAAGCCCGGCCCGGCCATGGCGTACAGCCCGGCGCCGTAGGCCTTGCGCACCACGACGCAGATCTTGGGGACGGTGGCCTCGGAGATGGCGCTGACCATCTTGGCGCCGTGGCGGATGATGCCCTGCTTCTCCACGGCGCTGCCGACCATGAAGCCGGGCACGTCGGCCAGGAACAGCAGCGGCACGTTGAACGCGTCGCACAGTTGTACGAAACGGGCGGCCTTGTCGGAGGAGTCGACGAACAGCACCCCGCCCTTGAACATGGAGTTGTTGGCCACCACGCCGATCGGCCTGCCGTCGAGGCGGGCGAAGCCGGTGACGAGCTCCTTGGCCCAGCGAGCGTGCACCTCGAAGAAGGAGTCGGCGTCGACCAGCCCCTTGACGTACTTGCGCATGTCGAAGGCCTGGCGTTCGTTGGCGGGAACCAGGGCCCGCAGGTCGACGTCGGCGGACGCGACCGGCTCGGCGGCCGGGGGCCGCTTCGTCCAGTTCGACGGCAAATAGGACAGATAGCGTTTGACGACGCCCAGCGCCTCGTCCTCGTCGGCGCACAGGAAATGGCCGACGCCGGATTCGGTGCAGTGCACGCGGGCCCCGCCCATCTCCTCCAATGTGGTCTTCTCGCCGGTGACCATCTCGACCATGCGGTCGGAGCCCAGGTACATCGAGGCGTTCTTGTCCACCATGGCCACGACGTCGCAGAACGCCGGTATGTAGGCGCCGCCGGCGGCGCTGGGGCCGAACAGGGCGCACACCTGCGGGATGGAGCCCGAGGCGCGCACCTGGTTGTAGAAGATGTTGCCCGCGCCGCGGCGTCCCGGGAACAGGTCGACCTGGTCGGTGATGCGGGCACCGGCGGAGTCCACCAGGTACACCATGGGGACGCCGTCGGCGTAGGCGCGCTCGATGATCCGGATCAGCTTCTCCACGGTGCGAGCGCCCCAGGAGCCCGCCTTCACGGTGGAGTCGTTGGCCATCAGGCACACCGGCCGTCCGTCGATGCGGGCGGTGCCGGTGACCACGCCGTCGGCGGGAAGTCCCGTGGCCATGGCGTTGGCGAAGTAGCCGTCCTCGACGAAGGAACCCTTGTCCACCAGGTGTTCCACCCGATCGCGGGCGAACAGCTTCCCCTTGGCGGCATTGGCCTCGTGGTATTTGGGAGCGCCGCCTGAGGCGATGGTCGCCCTGAGCTCCTCGATGTCCATGGCTTCCCTTCGAGCGTCAGCTTAATGCTCGTTAAGGGTAGAGCACGCGGGCACGGACGCCAAGGCGCCCGGGACCTCGCGAGGTCCCGGGCGCCTTGAATCAGGCTATGGAATTGTCACGCCTGCGCGGAGGAGCGGCTGTTGACGGCGGTGCGTACCGCCGCGAAGCCGACACCGGCCAGGCAGACACCGGCCAACACGGCCAGCATCCCGGAGGCGCCGCCGCCGCTCTGGCTGGCGTCAACGGCGTCGATGTGCTTGTTGTCACCGGAGTCGTCGCCCGCGGTGCCCGCGGCGCCCGAGTCATCGGACGCGGAGCTGTCATCGCTGGGCTTCTTGCCGTCCTTCTTGTTCGGGTCGCCGTTGTGGCCCGAGGCGGCCGGCTTGTCGCCGCTGCCGGGGGCGCCGGGCTTGGACTGCTTGTCGCCGGTCGAACCGGAGTCGCCACCGCCGGAGTGGTGGCCGCCGCCGGTCGAACCGCCGCCGCCACCGCCGGACCCGCCGCCGTTATCGTCGCCACCGGGGTCGTGGTGGGCGGCCTTGGCGGTCACGGTGGTCTTCTCGTAGTCGTTGTGCAGGTCGACCCCGCACTTCGGCTTCATGATCGCCTCGACCGAACCGTTCAACGCGACGGTGGCGCTCGAGCCCTCGTCGACGTTCTTGGTGGTGTTGCCGATGACCAGCGTGGCGTCCTTGCCGAGGTTGTTGGTGAACGACACCGAGTCGCCCTCGGTGATGGTCAAGGTGCTCTTGTCCGGGACGGACTTGTTGGACAGGCCCAAGAGGCTGCAGCCGCCCGAGAACACCACTTCATCCTTGGCGCCATCGGCGATGGCCGGATTGGTGCCCATGAACCCCACGGCGACGGCACCGGCCACGGCCAGCGCCGAGACGCCGCCGATCACGCGACGGCGATTCAGCGGCTTGCGCTTCTTCGCTTGTGCGTCAACAGCGGGGCGCGGGTATGGACTGGGCCGCCGATCTCGGGCTCCAGTAGCGCGCTTCAATGCTTCTCCTACCTACGAAGTCGGTCCCCGTGAGCTTTCTTTGGTTATCAGTGCCACTACGAACAACGAAGTAACCAGAGCAGAGTAACGCGTCCGGGCCACGTGTGGGTGAAGAGGACCAGCGGTAATCGCGCACCGCCGCAGAGTGTGGTATTACGCTCACGAATATGCGTATTGGAGCACATGTCGACGCGACGAATCCGCTGGAGGCCGCGGCCGAGCGCGGCGCGAACGTCGTGCAGTTCTTCCTCGGCGACCCGCAGGGGTGGAAGAAACCCGAGCCGCGCGACGACGCCGACGCCCTGCGCGACTCCGACGTCGACATCTTCATTCACGCGCCGTACGTCATCAACGTGGCCTCGCCGAACAACCGGATCCGGGTGCCCAGCCGCCGCCTGATGGTGCAGCACGCCAAGGCCGCCGCCGCCATCGGCGCCCGGGGGCTGATCGTGCACGGCGGCCACGTCACCAAGGACACCGACATATCGGAGGGCTTCTCCAACTGGCGCAAGGCCATGGAGTACGCCGCCGAGCAGGGCGCCACCGAGGTCCCGATCCTCGTCGAGAACACCGCCGGCGGCGCCCACGCGTGCGCGCGGCACTTCGACAACCTGGCCCGGCTGTGGGAGCGGATCGGCGAGTTCGGTCCGGGGTTCTGCCTGGACACCTGCCACGCGCACGCCGCCGGCGAGGACCTGTCCGATGTGGTGGAACGGGCGAGGGCCATCACCGGCGGGGTCAACCTGGTGCACGCCAACGACTCCCGCGACACCTTCGACTCGGGGCGCGACCGCCACGCCAACCTCGGAGACGGCCACATCGATCCGTCGCGGATTGTGGATATCATCGCGGCTGCGGGCTGTCCGGCCGTCGTGGAGACTCCCGGCGACGCCGCGGCACAGTCCGCCGACATCGCGCTGATACGAAAGCAGTTGCCACCAGCATGAGCTCTCCCGACGCCGCCAGCGGAACCGCGGATTCCGAAGTGTCCGAAGCCGAAAGCGACGTCGAGGAGCCCGAAGCGGCCACCGACACCGACGAAGACGCGGCCGAGCCCGCCGTCGAGCGCTGGAAACGCTTCGCCGCCAGCGAACCCGCCGACACCGCCGACGAACCCGAACCGGGCGGCGGCTGGCAACGGCTGCGGCGCAAGCTGGCCAGGGCCGCGCGCGGGGAGATCGCGATCGTCGCGGCGATCAGCGTGGCGCTGTCGCTGGCGATGAACTGGAAGGTGCTGCGCGACCCCGCGCACACCATCCCCCACGACCTCGGCGACCCCCTGCAGCAGGCATACACCCTGGCCTGGCCGGGATCGACCGTCCTCAGCGACCCCGGGCACCTGTGGAACGCCAGCAACTTCTACGGCGAGTCCTATTCCTTCGTCTTCAGCGACACCCTGCTGGGCTACCTGCCCGCGTCGCTGCTGGGTTCGGGGCACGCCGCGGCGCTGCTGCGGTACAACATCATCTACCTGCTGACCTTCGCGCTGGCCTTCTTCGGCGCCTACGTCCTGTTGCGGCAGTTGGGTTCACGCATCGCGGGCAGCGCCGTCGGCGCGGCCGCCTTCGCCTACGCGCCATGGAAACTCGCCCACGAGGGTCACCTCAACATCCTGTCGGCGGGCGGCATCGTGTTGGCGCTGGCCATGCTGGCGCGCGGACACGGCTATTCGCTGCGACACGGGTACCGCCGCCAACGCACCCGCTGGGGCTGGGTGGTCGCGGGCTGGCTGGTGGCCAGCTGGCAGATCTCGATCGGCTTCGCGCTGGGCATCCCCTTTGGATACCTGCTGGCCGGAATCGCGGTGGTGTCGCTGATCGCGTGGCCGGCCAAGCGATGCCCCCGGGTGCCGTGGAGGGTGGTCGTCGCCGACGCCGCCGGCATGGTGGTGTTCGCCGGCGTCAGCCTGGGCCTGGCGCTGCCGTACTTCAAGGTGCTCCAGCTGTACCCGGAGGCGGCCCGCCCGCTGGACTACGTGCGGTACTTCTCGCCGATCTGGCAGAGCTTCCTGATCAGCCCCGAGGAATCGGCGCTGTGGGGCCACGCGCACGCCGCGGCGCGCGAGAACCTTTACTGGCCACCGGAAACCACGCTGCTGGTGGGCTTCACCGTGCTGGCGCTGGCCGTGGCGGGCCTGGTGTGGTCGTCGTGGAGCCGGTGGCAGCGGGCGTGGCTGTTCGCCGGGCTGGCGCTGTCGGTGGCGTTGGCGTTGGGCACCAACTTCGTCGACGACGGCAAGTGGATGTACGTCCTGGCGTACCAGTACCTGCCGGGCTTCGACGGGCTGCGCACCCCCGGGCGCCTGGTGTTGTACGTGAGCCTGCTGCTGGCGATCCTGGCGGCGGGGACGCTGACGCGCCTGGCCGACCGGCTGGACTCCTACGCGCTCGCCGACCGGGTCGACACCCGTTGGCGCGCCCCGGTTCCGGCGCCGATGCGGCTGGCGCTGCTGATCCCGGTGCTGTTCGTGCTGGTGGAGGGCTACACGGCGGTGCCGCCGCCGCAGGTGCCGACGGCGCCGGTGGCGTTGTCGAGCCTGAAGGACCCGGTGCTGGTGCTGCCGTCCGACGCCGCCCACGACTACGCGGTGCAGTACTGGACGGTGGACGGTTTTCCGCGGGTCGTCAACGGCACCAGCGGTTTCGTCCCCAAGAAGCAGGAGGCCATCCGCCACGACGCGCTGACGTTCCCGTCGCCGCAGAGCGTCGAGGCGCTGCGGGCCGACGGCGTCAACACCGTGGTGGCGGTGCGGGATCAGCTGCGCGGCACGCCCTGGGAGTACCTGTTGGACGTTCCCAGCGCCGACAGCTCGATCCGGATCGAGGACCGCGGCAAGGTCATCGTCTTCAGGCTGTGAGCAACGGCCCGGCGTCGGGATCGGTGCCGCCGTAGGAAAGCCGCACCACGTCGTGGCGCGGCCGCAGGACCTCGCGCACCACCAGCACGCACAGGGCGCACACGGTGCCGAAGCGGGTGATCGACGCGGCGATGAACACCCATTCCGGGGAGACCAGGGCCCACGCGGGCACGTTGTGGTCGGTGGAATCGGAGGCCGACAGCAGTTCGCCGTAGAAGGCCAGGAAGTAGAACAGCTCGGCGGCCTGCCAGCCCAGGAACATCCGCCAGCGGGGGCGGGCCAGCACGGCCAGCGGCAGCAGCCACAGCAGGTACTGCTGGGACCAGACCTTGCCGCACAACAGGAACGCGGCCACCACCAGGAACGACAGCTGCGCCAGGCGGGGTGGCTCCGGGGCGGTGAAGCACAGCACGGCGATGCCGAGGCAGGCGATCACGAAAGCCACCAGGTACATCCAATTGAGAATGTCCACATTGTTGATGAGCTGGCCGGGGAGGCTCTGTTCGCCGACGAGGCCGCGCAGGATGTACCAGCTGGTGCCCCAGTCGACGGCGCGAGTGGCGTTGAGTTCGAAGAAGCGCAGCCAGCCGTCGCGTGCCCAGATGATGAAGGGCAGGTTGATGACCAGCCAGGTGCCCGCGGCGGCGGCCACGGTGATCACGGCCGGGGGAAGGCGGCGGTAGCGGATGGCCAACAGGATCAGGGGCCCGGCCAGCAGCAGCGGGTAGAACTTGGCGGCCACGGCCAGGCCGAGCAGGACGCCGGCGAGGATCTTGCGTCCGGTCTTCCACGCCAACAGGAAGCCGACGCTCAGGGGCACCGCGATGAGGTCCCAGTTCACCAGCGCCGTCACCAGCAGCGCCGGCGCCACGGCGACCAGCATGGCGTCGAAGGGGCGGCGGGCGGCGCGCAGCCGGTAGACCGCGGCGATGGTCAGGGCGCCGCCGATCAACAGGACGATCGCGTTGAGCTGGTAGTAGAAGGCGACGCCGCCGGAGCCGAACACCTTGTGCGCCAACAGGCCCAGCGCGCCCATCACGATGCCGGTCAGGACGGGGTATTCGACGGCGTGCTGGAAGTACGGGATGTGGCCGACGTTGAGCCCCTCGCCGCCCCACAGGGCCAGCACGTCGGTGTAACACAGCTGGGTGTACTGGCGGTAGTTCACCCAGTTTCCGGTGGCGCAGGGCAGCTTCTGCAGCCACGCGGCACCCAGCATGAGGATGCCCGCCATCATGACCACCCGCGGCGGTATCCAAAAGCGACGGCGCGGCGGGTCGACGGCGTGGCGCCCCAGCGGTCCCCCGATGCCCTGCGACAGGGACTCCACCGCCGGGTCCTCCCGGGACGGGGCGATGACGACGTGTTCGGCTTGTTCGGACATCACCGCACATGATGCCTTAGGGGATCGCTGACAGCGCGCTAACCCCGTCCGACGGTAGGCTTGACTCCGACGTCCTCGTGACCCTGAAGGAGACCAAGGTGGGACTCGGCGGCAGCATCTTCTTTCTGGTCGTAGGCGCGATTTGTGTGTTCGCGGTGACCCCGAGCGCCAAAAAGGACGTGACGTGGATCGACCTGACCGCGCTGGGGTGGATCTTCATTCTGGCGGGCGTGGTCGGGATCGTGTTGACCAGTTGGTATGCCAAGCGCAAGAAGCGCCTGGACAAAGAGGTCAACGACAACTATCAGGCGGCGCGGATCGCGCGGCGCCAGGCCATCAAGCGGGCGGACGCGGCGCGGGCGTCGCAACCCCCGAGGCAACAGAATTCCTCGGACGACGCCGCGGCTGCCGACGGGAGCTGACCGTCCACAATCGCACTAATGGGACAAAACGGCCAGGTGTTATGTGGCAGTTCAGTACTGGTGGACGATATGGGCATCAACCGTTCGGGTGATTCGATAAATCACCATAGCCCGATACTTTTGCGCCCCAAGGCCATCGGCTACACTTCTGGGCACACCATGGTGGTGGCTCCGCCTCTCCTCCCGTGGAGGCGAGCCCCCGACTCCGGTTCTTTTCCGTGTTGAACCCGAGTCCCCCCGCCCCGGCCGTTCCCCCGTGCCGCCGGGGCGGGCCTATTTTTTGCCCCGATCCCGCCGCGATCATGGACTTTTCGCCCCGACTTGGATAGCGTTTGCCAGATGCGGCTTCCCCCTCTTGACCTGGCGTTGTCCCCCCACACTGGATACACCCGCACCCACTGGGAGGCGGTGGCGGAATCCTGGCTGCGCCAGGGGTTCGCGCACGCCTCACCGAGCGGATCGCTGTGGCGCATCCCGGGCCGTCACGCCTGGTCGGGGCCGCAATCCGATGCGCTGGAAGGCTTCGCGCGCGGTTTCCTGCTGGCTGCGGGGCCGATCGCCTCGGGCCGCGGCGGCGGGTTCGCCGAGCGCTTCGCCTCGGGCCTGGACGCGGGCACGCGGCGCGGCGGCGACGAGGAGTGGCTGCGGGGTGTGGATTGCGTGCGCCCCTTGAGGGGCCAGACCCAGCCGATCGTGGAGGCGGCCAACATCGCCCTGGCCCTGCACGTCACGCGCGACCAGCTGTGGGCCACTTTGGACGAATCGGTGCGGGCGCGGGTCGTCGACTGGCTGGAGCACCACGCCAGACTCCTGGCCTGGCCGAACAACTGGGTGCTGTTCACCGCGGTCATCGAGGCGTTCTTGGCGTCGGTGGGCGTCGACACCTCGGCGTACCGCAGCGACGCGTCGGTGCGGTGGGTGGAGTCGTGGCACCTGGGCGGCGGCTGGTACACCGACGGCCAGCGCCGCAACGTGGACTACTACAACGCCTGGGTGATCCACCCGTTCCTGTGGGCCTGGTACGACATGGTCGGCCAACGCGACCCGGACGCGGCCTGGCGCTGGCGGCAGCGGCTGGCCGAGTTCGGACGGACATTCCCGCACCTGTTCGGCGGCAACGGTTCCCCCGTGCAACAGGGACGGTCGCTGACGTACCGCACGGCGGCGCTGGCGCCGTTGTGGCTGGGGCAGCTGACGGGCACCTCGACGCTCGCGCCCGGAGCGGTGCGCCGCCTGGCGTCGGGAACCCTGAAGTACTTTGTAGACGCCGGGGTCGGCGCGGATGGACCGCCCACGCTGGGATGGCGCGGCGACACCTATCTTCCGTTGACCCAGAGCTATTCGGGCCCGGGGTCGCCGTACTTCGCGGGCATGGGATTCCTCGGCCTGGCGCTGCCCGCCGACCACCCAGTGTGGACCGACGGCGAGGTCGAGCAGCCGTCGCAAACCGATGCGACGGTGCCGATCGCGGGCGCGGGCTGGCTGGTGCACTCCACCGCCGACGACGGGATCGTCCGCCTGCTCAACCACGGCAGCGACAAGATCACCGAGGGCACCCCCGAACCCGACCCTGCCTACATCAAGTTCGCCTACTCCACCCACACCGCCCCCGGCCATGGCGCCGCCTTCGACGACGGCACCGACAACGAGTTCGTGTTCTTCGACGCCGCGGGCGATCCCCGGCGCCGCCGCCGCATCGAGACCCATCGGGTTTTCGACTCCTACGCGGCCTCGCGCAGCGCCTACACGACGGGCGAGGTCACCTCGGCGTCCATAGTGAAGGGACGCTTCGAGGTGCGCTGCCACCGCGTCACGGGCACCGAGGCGGCGGCGGTGCGCGAGGGCGGCCACCTGGTGGCGGACGACGCCGAGGTCGCGCGCGGCGCGGGCGGGTCGTGGGCGTGGGTGCGCGGCGCGGATGGCCTGACCAGCGCGGTGATCGGGCTCCACGGCCTCGGCGGCGGCACCACCTCGAGCTACGTCGACGCCAACGCCCTGGGCCGCCACGCCGCCGCACCAGCGATCGGCGGCGACGGCGGCGATGTCTTCGTGGCGCTGCACGTGTTGACCTTCACCGACGATCCCGTTGCGGCATTGGAACAGTGGCGCGGGACCGTCGAGGCCACGGTGGAGGGTTCGAGGGTGACGGTGCGCTGGCCCGACGGCACGACGCAGGCGATCAACCTGGCGACGGTGCTGCCGCGCATGTCCTAGACGTATTGGCCGTGAGGAGGTTGCCTGGTTGCGAGGTGAGTCGGTTCAGGAACTGTCTGGTGCATTTGCCTTGTTGGGGAACCTGATCTGTTCAACGAGATTCCCAGTGATGCTCGGTTGACCATCATGCCGATAGCCGCGTACGTCATGATCGAAGATCTTGGTATGTCGCATGAGGACATTGACAAGCTCTTGGATGACGCTGAACGCAAGGTCAGCTAGAAAGCGAGTCCTAACAGGATTGTTGGCGAAAGGCCCTGGCGCTTGCTTCCATCTGCGTTCGAGGTATCAGCTCTTGTTCCGATCCCTGTTGCGTCGCAGGGCAAACTCGACGCATTGGCCCGTCCCGTCGGAACTGCGTGTGCTCTTGCGCCACGCGGCGACTTCAACGCAGTTTTGCCCGTCGCCCGTTCCGCTGCGAGAGCTTCGTTTCCATACGGACTTCGGGCTCGCTGTAGTGAGTTCGGACGGTGTGCCCAAGGGGTCTGTCACAGTTGATCCTTCGTTGCCGCGATCAGCTTCTTGGACGGGATGGGGTTGAGGGTGTCATCCAAGAGGTGATCAAAGTTGTCCGTCAGTACGTCAATTGTGTCTCCTTCCACGCACACATCGCCACCTGGAACTTGAAGGAGACCAGCTTCAGGGTAGGGGGATTCAAGCGATAGAACCTCAAAGGATCCCGTAAGACTCACATGCATTCCTGCTGAGAAGGGAAGGACTCGAATCTCGACATTGGACTGATCTGCGGCCCTCAGAAGATAGTCCAGCTGTTCCCTCATTGCCTGCCTGTTCGCGACTGATCTC
>NZ_DASQPW010000059.1:0-4530 GCF_035643755.1 Stackebrandtia sp.
CCCCCAGGGTCAACACCCCGACCGCCGTCGCCCCGGCGGTCCAACCGGCGCTCCATGCCCCCATCGCGCCTCCGCCTTCCCGGACGGTGCTGACCCGCCGCAACCTGATGTTCGGTGGTTTGGCCGCCGCCACGGCCATCGCGGTGCCCGCGGCGTTGCTGTTGCCGCGCCGGGCCGCCAGCGGGTCCATATCGGAGTATTCGCCGCCGAAGGTCGTCGTCACCGCCGAGCACACCCTCACCGTCGACGGGATGTGCGTCCATCTCGCCTTCAGTCCGGACGGCAAGACCCTGGCCTGCGGCGGGTACGCCAGTCAGGGCGGAAAGGCGGTTCAACTGTGGGATGTGGACCGCGGCACGCCGACCGCGACCCTGCCCGCGGGTGACTACTCCTCCGCGATGGCGTATCTCCCGGACGGCAAGACCCTGGCCGTTTGCGGTCACGAGGATGTGAATGTGTGGAATGTGGACAGCGGCGACAAGGTGGCCAGCTTCGCCACGCACGACGACGGAGGGTTCCTCGCGGTCAGGCCGGACGGCAAGATCCTGGCCACCAGCGGCGGCCACGGTGTCCGGCTGTGGGACACGCGAACCAGGGACAAGATCGCTACCCTCGCCGACACGGTCGCCAATGTCATGGCGTTCAGCCCGGACGGGAAACACCTCGCCGCGGTCGTGCCGGATGACGGCGGTGCTGACAGTGTGGTGCGGGTGTGGGAAGTCGACAGCGGCAAGCAGACCGTCGAACTGCCCACCGGCGCGAACTCACTCGAGTTCTTCCCCGACGGCAAGGCCCTGGCGGTGGGCTCGTTTGAGGTCGACACCGCGCGAGGCCGCACCCGCCTGTGGGATCTGGCGACCGGGAAACGGGTCTCGACCCTGGCCGGCAAGGGTCCGTCCATGGCGCTGAGCCTCGACGGCACCATTCTCGTCACCGGCGGCGAACCCGGGGACCCCGGCGCCTGGTGCTGGGACCCCAACACCGGCCACCGGCTCAATACCCTCACCTCCAAGGAAACCGAGGAGATGACGTTCAGCCCCAAGGGCGACACCATCGCCGCCATCGACCGAGAATCCACCATCGACAACTCCGACACCAGCAAGGTCATGCTGTGGACGCTGAAGAAGGGCAGTTGATCAGCGACGCTCGCGTTCGCCCAGATGGCGGAATGTGAGTCTCGATCCCCGACATGTCAAGGACGGGCGGCAAGCCGCCGTCGTTCACGCCGCCCGCTTGACGAATTACTCTTCGCGAAGATAGTCTGTGCGTAGATTATCTAGCGAAAGGAAACACCATGTGGCAGTACGAGCACGCTGTCGACACCGACGCCACCCGCGAGGCGATCTGGCACCTGTGGGCCGACGTCGCGGGCTGGGGCACCTGGAACGCCGACATCGAGAAGATCGAGATCGACGGGCCGTTCGCCGCGGGCAGCCGGATCACCATGACTCCGCGCGGCGAAGACCCGGTGTCGTTGCGGATCGATGAGGCCACCGAGAATCGGGGATTCGTTGACGAGGCCCGCTTCGAGGGCCTCGTGCTGCGCACCGCCCACCGCGCCGAGCGCCTCGACGACGGCGGGACCCGCGTGGTCTATCGCATGGAGATCACCGGGGACGCCGCCGACGAGCTCGGGCCGCGCATCGGCCCGGCCGTCACCGGCGACTGGCCCGAGACGATGGCCGCGCTGGTCGCCTTGGCGCGGCGATGAAGCCGCTCGATCCCGACGACAGTCCCGGGTTCCTGCTGTGGCACGCCACGCTGCGCTGGCAGCGCGGCGTCACCGCGGCCCTGGCGCCGTTGGGTCTGACGCACGTCCAGTTCGTCCTGTTGGCGTGCGCGTGGTGGCTCAACAACAGTGGCGAGCAGCCGAATCAGCTCGCCCTGGCGCGGCAGGCGGGCACCGACGTCAAGATGACCTCGGCGGTGCTGCGGGCCTTGGAGGCCAAGGGTTTGATCGAACGCACCGTGGACGCCGCCGACACCCGCGCCAAGCGCCTGCGAGTCACCGACGGCGGGGCGAAGCTGGCGCCGCGCGCCATCGCGGCGGTGGAGGGGGTGGACGCCGCGTTCTTCGCGCCGGTGTCGAGGAGGCGGGCCGTGGACCTGCTGCGCCGACTGTCGGCCCAGGACGACTCGGGCGCCGCCGCGGGCTAGGGCCGGGTTGTGTCCGGGTGTTCGCGGGTCGCCTCGGCGCGGATCGCGGCCAGGCCGCGGGCGATGGCGGGCTGCCGGGCGCTGCCGCCGCGCACGGCGGTGAACATCCGCCGCGTCGGCGTCGGCCTGCCGTGGATCGGCACCCGCACCACGGAGTGTTCGGGCGGGAGCGGCGCCAGCCGGGAAAACAGGCTCACGCCGAAGCCGGTGCACACCAGCCCCGAGGTGCTGTAGAAGCTGTCCGACCGGTGCGCGATGTCCGGGGTGAACCCGGCGTCCGCGGCCGAGGCGAGCAGCAGCTTCTCCTGGTCGACGCAGCCCGGCGTGCTGACCCATTCCTCGTCGGCGGTCTCGGCCATGGACACCGATTCCCGTCCGGCGAACCGATGGTCCACCGAGACCAGCAGATCCTCCACGTCGTCCACCAGGAAACGCTGCTCGAAGCGCCGGTCGCTGGGCGGGGGCGTGGCGTCGGTCGGGTTGATGACGGCGATGTCGGCCTCGCCGGACTCCAGCATCCGAAACGCCTCGTCCGACTCGACGGCGGCCAGGTGGAGCCGCACCCCGGGATGGGCCTCGCGCAGCCGCTTGGCCGCCGGGGCGATGAACGCCGAGACCGTGCTGGACAGGCCGCACAGCCGCAGGTCCCCCATCTGGCCCGCTTCGAGCGCGGCGAGGTCCTCCTTGGCGCGCTCCCATTGGGCGTACATCACGTCGGCGTGCTCGAGCAGCACCTCCGCGGCCGGGGTGAGCCGGACCCGGCGGCCGTGGGGCTCCAGGAGCCGGATCCCGTTCTCGTGGGCGAGCTGCTTGAGTTGCTGCGAGACCGTGGACGGCGTGAGGTGCAGGGCCTGGGCGGTCGCGGTGACCGTGCCGTGGGCCCGCAGGACGCGAAGCGTGTTCAATCGCGGATCGATCATTCGATAACCCCACAAGAATCGCTGCGGAAACTTTCGTTGTTTACGGACGATTCTAGGTCGAGGATTGCCGCATGACCAACATCGAACAGGATCAATGCCCGTTGTGTCGGCTGCGGATGAGCGAGGCCGTCTCCGTGGTGTCGCGGCACCCCACCTCCAACGGGACCGTGGTGTACGCGCGCTGCGACTGTGGACGGTTGTCCATGTGGTTCGAGCCGACCGCGCGGCCTCAACCGCTCGCGGAGGCCAGCAGGTTGGTGCGTCCATAGGCGACGATGACGGCGGGACCCGCGAGGATGGTGGTGTCGTCGGTGACCGTGACGGCGACCTCGCCGCCGGGCACTCGCACGACGCAGGTTCCCTTGCCGCCCAGGGCGACCGCCGCGGCGGCGCAGGCCCCGGTGCCGCACGACAGCGTCTCGCCGACGCCGCGCTCGTGCACCCGCATGGCGATCGACTCGGCGTCACCCGCGATGAACTCGACGTTGACGCCGTCGCCGAATACCGAGGCGTCGACGATGGGCGCCCGATGAAGGTCGAGAGCCGACGGGTCGTCGACGCGGCACACCAGGTGCGGGTTTCCCATGGACACCCGGATTCCCGAGAACACCTCGCCCTCGAGCGTCGCGGTGCCGCCCCCGCCGACCCGCGCCGGTCCCATGTCGACGGCGAAGCCGTCGCCGGTCGCGGTGACCTCGCGCAGCCCCGCGCGGGTGGCCACCGGGATGACGTCGCCGTCCGCCAGTCCATTGTCCACAAGGTATCGCGCGAAGACCCGCACCCCGTTGCCGCACATCTCGGCGATGCCTCCGTCGGCGTTGTGGTAGTCCATGAACCATTCGGCGCGGTCGGCCAGATCGACCGACTCGGGGTGCTTGGCGGCGCGCACGACCCGCAGCAGGCCGTCGCCCCCGATGCCGAAGTGCCGGTCGCACAGGGTCGCGACCTCGCGGGCGCTCAGCGGCCGGGCACCGTCCGGGTCGGCGACGATCACGAAGTCGTTGCCGGTGCCGTGCCCCTTGGCGAAGTCCATCACCAGGCCATCATGCCTCGCGCAGCGGTCGGTCGCAGCACCGACGCGATGCGGGATTAGTCTCTTTCGGCGTGAGTGATGAACACGCTTCTGTCTTCGCCGACGTCAAGGTTCCGTTTCCGGACGCCGCGTACGCGACCCGCGCCACCACCAGGCTCACCGAGGCCCTGGTTCCCGGCACCGGCATCGGCTCCCTGGCCCCGGCGGTGGCCTGGGCCGCGCGGGTGCAGGCCACCGAGGCGCCGCGGCCGTTCGCGTCGGTGGCGACGCTGATCGTCAACGGCGCCCACGCCGGCGGGTTCGCCTACGGCGACGCCGACGCGGGCGACGAGGAGCTGGTGACCCGGCTGGCGCGGCGGGCCTCGGCGACGGTGCGGCGGGTGGACGCCGGGCAGGGCGCGGCGGCCGAGGACGGCCCGG
>NZ_DASQPW010000060.1:0-4290 GCF_035643755.1 Stackebrandtia sp.
GCCTTGCCCTCCCCCAGCGCCGCCACGAACGCCTCGCCGTGCCGGTACCGCCGCCACGCCGCGGTCGGCGGCGCGACGATCGGGCCGCACGGCGCGGGCGGCTCGGCCTTTTCCACCTTGGCCTGGCGCGGCGGAATCGCCAGCCGCAGCACGTCGGCGAGGTTGCCCGCGTACCGGTCGGCCACCGCGCGCGCCAGCTCGGCGATCTCGGGCGACAGCACGGCCTCGCCCGACACCACCTTGTCGATGGGCCGCAGCTGCCCCTGGAACTGCGACGACGACCCCAGCTCCACGACGAACCCCGACATGGCCCGCCCGGCGAAGTGCACCTTCACCCGGCAACCCCGCTGAATGTCGGCGGCCAGCTCGTCGGGCACGTGGTAGTCGAAGAGCCGATCGAGGTGCGGCAGTGGACTGTCGACGCACACCCGCGCGATGCGGCGGGCGGGGGCGTCAAACAACATGTGCCATTTGTACCTGGTGCCTGTGACGCTTCCGGCACCGCTCGCCCAGGTCAGGAGTCCTCGGCGCCGAAGATGATCGCGAACGACGGCACCATGCCCGCGGCGAACAGCAGCCCCAGTATCGCTCCCAGGGTCCCCATGTCGAGGACGTAGAAGATCAGTCCGAACAGGAATGCCAGCGGCAACACGAACGCCAGTGACCGCGGCAGGCCGCGCCTGAATCGCGCCGCGTTCTCTTCGGGAGTGGGCTTCGGGGCCTTGTCATCGCTCATCACCTGTGGACGGGCACGGGGGCCCGAAAGGTTGCCGCCTAACGCAGGGCGCCCGCCATGGCCACCACGATCGGACCCAGCAGCGGAAGCACCACGTTGGACATCGCGTAGACGATGGTGTACGCCATCAACGGCGTGGCGTTGCCCGCCGCCTGCTGCACCGCGGTGATGCCGGGCGTGGAGCACTGCTGCCCCGTGACCGAGCCCAGGGCCAGCGGCGCGGGAAGCTTCATGATCTTCCAGGCCACGAACAGCGAGATGCTCGCCGGGATCAGGGTCATGAGGACGCCCGCGATCGGCAGGCCCGCACCGAACTCCTTGACCAGCTTCACCGCCTGCGGACCCGACGACAGGCCGACGGCGCAGATGAACACCGACAGGCCCAGCGTCTTGATGACGTCGGCCGCCGCCGGGTGGTACTGGCCGATGGTGGGGCGCTTGGCGCGGATCCAGCCGCACACCAGGCCGGTGAGCAGGCAGCCGCCGCCGGTGCCCAGCGACAGCGGGATGTCGCCCAGCGGCAGCACCAGCTTGCCGACCAGGAACCCGGCCACCACGCCGATCGAGATGAACACCAGGTCGGCCTTGACGCCCTTGTCGATGCGAAAGCCCACCCGGGGCACGAAGGAGGCCAGATCCGACCTGGACCCGGTGAGCCGCACCGTGTCGCCCTTGTGGATCGCGGTGCCCGACTCCACGGGCAGCGGGTGGTCCATGCGGGTGATCTGGGTGAGGAAGACGCCGTGCCGCTGCGACATCGGGATCTGCTCGCGAACCTCGGCCAGGGTCGCGGGCACGATCTCCTTGCCGTTGACCACCACGTCGGCGACGTCCAGCTCCATCCCCATTCCTTTGGAGGGCGCCACCTCGGGCCCGATGGCGCGATCGGCTCCCACCACGGCCTCGCGCTGCGCCACCAGGACGATGACGTCGCCGCGTTCGATGACGGTGTCGGGCGACAGGTCCAGCGAGGCTCCGCCGCGCTGGATCCGCTCGACGGCGACGGTACCGTCCATACTGGATTCCAGCTCCGCCACGGTGCGGGAGTCGAAGGCGGTTACCCTGTGGACGCGGCCCACCAGCTCGGGCAGCGCCGCGGCCTCGGTGTCGCTGTCGTCTTCCTGGCCGCCCCCGAGCTTGCGCCACAGCTTGTCGGCCTCGTCGCGCAGGTTGACGCGCATCAACAGTGGGAAGACCTGGCTGGCCATCAACACGATGGTGATCAGCCCGCAGATGTACGAGATGGAGTACGCGGTGCCCACATTCGCCTGCAGCGTGGAGATCTGGCTGTCGGACAGGGCGAGCTTGGCGATCGCGTCGGTGGAGGTACCCACCGCGGCCGACTCCGTCGCGCCGCCGGCCATCAGGCCCGCGGCGGTGCCCTGGTCGAGGCCCATGATGACGGTGGCGCCCGCGGTCAACGCCAGCACCGTCACCACCTCGATCACCGTGAAGACGCCGTAGCGCAGGCTCTTGCGGTTCAGGCTGGCGAAGAAGGACGGTCCGCTGATGTACCCCAGGGTGAAGATGAACAGCGCGAAGGCGATGTTCTTCACCTCGTCGTTGAGGGCCACGTCGGCGAACATCCCGACGATGATCGCCACGATCAACGTGCCCGCCACGCCGCCCAGCGACAGCTTCCAGATCCGCACCTTGCCGACGGCGAAGCCGAGCGCCAGGCACACGAAGAGCGCGATCTCGGGGGTGGCATGAAGGAGGTGCTTCACCCACTCCATGTCAGCGTTCCCGGGCGTCGAACTCGCGCTTGTACTCCTGGCCGATGTCCCACAGCGCCTTGCCGATGCGTTCGTAGGCGGCCATCGGCAGGTTGGCCAGCGAGATCCGCACCGACCACTCGGGACCGTCGAAGCCGCCGCCGTTGAGCAGCACCACCGAGTCCTGTTCGGCCAGGCGGAAGATCGCGTCGACCGGTTCGTAGTGATCGCGCATCCAGGCGGCGAACTCGGCGCCCCAGTGGCGTTCGGCCCACGACAGCAGGTCGAGCTCGACGTAGTAGTGCGCCGCCAGCGGGTCGCTCGGAAGCTCCACGCCCAGTCCCTTGGTCAGCGCCTTCATGCGCCGGGCGATGATGGATTGACAGATCTGTTTGTATTCGCCGTCGGTGTCCAGCAGGCAATGCAGCGCGAACAGCGCCATCTGTGTCTGCTGTGGAAGCGACAGCCCCGCGGTGTGGTTGAGCGCCACCTGCCGGGAGTCGGCGACCATGCGGTCGATGAAGCGCATCTTCTCGGGCTCGAGGGTGAGCGTGCCGTAGCGCTCGTTGAGGATCTTCTTGTCGGACGCCGGAAGCGTGGCCAGGCGCTCGTCGAAGACGTTGACCTGGTTGACGGCGATGACCCCCAGCCGCCATCCGGTGCAGCCGAAGTACTTCGAGAACGAGTACACGCCGATGGTGTTGCGCGGCAGGGCACCCATCAGCGAGCGGAAACCGTTGACGAAGGTGCCGTACACGTCGTCGGTGATGATCGTGAGTTCCGGGTTCTTGTCGTTCACTATGGACACGATGCGGTCCATGGTGGACGGGTCCATCATGACCGACGGCGGGTTGGACGGGTGCACGCAGAACAGCGCCTTGACGTCCGGGTCGGCGAGCTTGTTGATCTCGGAGTCCGGGAACTGCCAGGTGTGGAAGCCCTCGGCGTTGGTGCGTTCGGCCTTGAGCTCCATGACGTCGAACTGGTAGCGCTCCAGATGCGGGATCTCCAGGTACGGCGTGAAGATCGGCGTCATGATCGCGATCTTGTCGCCCTTGTGGAGCAGCCGGTTGATGATCGCCGAGTCGAAGATGTAACACATCGCGGCCGTGCCGCCCTCGGTGGCGAACAGGTCGTAGTCCGCCGCCGGCGCCCGGCCGCCGCACATCTCCTGGACCAGGTACTGGTGCACGACCTTCTCGACGTGGGTGAGCATCCGGTCGGGCACCGGGTACTGGTCGCCGATGATCGAGTCGGCCAGCTCGTGGACCCACGCGTCGGCGTCGAAGCCCAGCTCGTCGACGCCGTAGGCGACGCCGCGCCTCAACAGGTCGGCGCCGGGGTCGGAGGCGTTGTCCGACAGGAACGCGTCGAGGCGCCCCGCGATGCCCGACTCTTGCGGCATGCCCGCCAGATCGTCCCACTCCGACCAGTCGCGGCGCGCCTCCTCCATGCCGAAGCGCCCCAACAGGAAGAACGCGTCGCGGGGCGTGGCGGCGATCCAGTTCGGGTTGCCGCGCCCGGCGTTGACCATCTGCATCGCGGTGCGCTTCTGCTGATCGTCCGCCAGCGAGATCAAGGTGTTCTTGAGTTCGAAGGGGCTCAGCGATTCCAACCGGCGTTCCGAATCCCGGTTGGTGTGCTGCCGCCCGCTTTCCATCATGGTCATGTCCGCGCTCCCCCGTAAGCTATCCCTGGCGAAATCTAACCCACCGCCCCGGCCGCGACCGGGGATTCGGCGATATCGCTCACGCCGCGCGCTTGGCCACCACCGCCGCGATGCGCCGGATTCCCGGGTCGATGCGCTCGGCGGTGATCGCCCCGTAGCCCAGCGCCAGG
>NZ_DASQPW010000061.1:0-4140 GCF_035643755.1 Stackebrandtia sp.
CAGCCAACAATGCCATTGCAAGATCCTGACTATATATAAATAGTCAGAATTGAACAAAAACTATAGAACCTCAAACAATCGAGGCCCACACACTGACCATCACAAAACACCCTATCGAGTTCTCAAAAAACACACCCACACGAATCCAAACCACATCTCGTGAATTTGGAACCTCGCTGAGGCGCAACCCTTATAAGCTACCAGGTCCGATTTCGCGGTCTTCCGGGGGGGTCTCCCCGCGCCCGGTGACGCGCTGAACCATTGCTGGACTGTACTTGGGATTTCCCGCAAGCCTGCCAGATGCGAGCCGATCCGACAACTGAATATTGTCTAGATCTCTTGGGCTCGCCCTGTCCGGTTCCCCGCGGGCAAGAAGAAACCTACGCTACGGCTGAAACACCCGTCAACTCGGGGGGTGGGTGTTGGCAGTCACATGCCGTTTGCGCAGCTCATTCCTGTTGTGCCGCTTCGTTTTCGGGGTCTTCGGGCTTTTGGCGCCGGGACTTGCGGGCGGCGAGGCGTTCGGCCGCGGCGACGCGGGTGGAGCGGTCGAAGCGGGTGTCGGTGCCGCGGGGACCGATCGCGGCGACCGCGGCCGGATCCGTTGGCTCCCATTCGAACTCGAAGTTGCCGATGCGCACGGTGCATCCGGGCTCGGCGCCGGCCTTGGCCAGGGCGGTCTCGACCCCGATGCGCGCCAGGCGATCGGCGAGGAAGCCGACGGCCTCCTCGTTGTCGAAGTTCGTCTGGCGCACCCAGCCCTCGGGCTTTCGGCCCGTGACCGTGAAGCTGCCGTCCCGGTCGGGGGCGACCTCGAAGCCCGTGTCGTCGACCGCGGTGGGGCGCAACACGATGCGGGTGGGTTCGGGGGTGGGTCGGGACGCCCGGTGGGCCTCGACCGCCTCCGCGAGGGTATAGGACAATGTGGATAGTCCCTGGTGAGTGGCGGCGCTCACCCGCAGAACCGGCCACCCCCGCGCCTTCGCGTCGTCCTGCACCAGGTCGGCCAGGTCGGCGGCTTCGGGGATGTCCATCTTGTTGAGGATGACGAGGCGGGCGCGATCCTCTAGGCCGCCGTACTCGGCGAGCTCGTACTCGATCGCGTCGATGTCGGACAGCGGGTCGCGACCGGGATCCAGGGTCGCGCAGTCGACGACGTGGGCCAGCACGGCGCAGCGTTCGATGTGGCGGAGGAATTCCAGGCCCAGGCCCTTGCCGGACGCGGCGCCGGGGATCAGACCGGGCACGTCGGCGATCGTGTAGGTGGTGTCCCCCGCGGCCACCACGCCGAGATTCGGCACCAGGGTCGTGAATGGATAGTCGGCGATCTTGGGTCGGGCCGCCGACAGCGCGGCGATCAGGGACGACTTCCCCGCCGAGGGAAAGCCCACCAGGCCGACGTCGGCGACGCTCTTGAGTTCCAGGATGGCGTCGAGCGCCTCGCCGGTCTCGCCGAGTTCGGCGAAGCCCGGCGCCTTGCGGGTGGAGGTGGCCAGGGAGGCGTTGCCGCGGCCGCCACGACCGCCCCTGGCGAGCACGCAGCGGGTCCCGGCACCGATGAGGTCGGCTATCACCGCTCCGGCGCTGTCGTGGACGACGGTGCCGTCGGGCACCTTGAGCGTCAGGCCGCCGCCGTTGGCGCCGTCGCGGTTGGAGCCCTGACCGCCCTTGCCGTTGCCCGCCTTGGCGTGCGGGTGGAAGTGGAAGTCCAACAGGGTGTGCACGTTGGGGTCGACCTCGAGGACGACGTCGCCGCCGTGCCCGCCGTTGCCGCCGTCGGGCCCGCCGAAGGGCTTGAACTTCTCGCGATGGATGGACACGCAGCCGTGCCCTCCATTGCCCGCCTGGACATGGAGCACCACGCGGTCGACGAAGGAACTCACACTTCTCCTTAACACAAAAAGCGGACCCGGGAGCCGTGCTCCCAGATCCGCTCGAGACTACGGGGTAGCGCAGGTGGCGAAGCCCCTGCGTCGCGGCCGCAAGGATTGAGCGAGGTCGATGTGGCCTTCCGAAGGAAGGCACTATGCGGCCTCGACCTCGCGCCCTACTCGGCCGTGACGATGCTGACGGTCTTGCGGCCGCGGCGCTTGCCGAACTTGACCGCGCCAGCGGCGAGGGCGAACAGCGTGTCGTCCTTGCCGCGGCCGACCAGGTCGCCCGGGTGGAACTTGGTGCCACGCTGGCGGACGATGATCTCGCCCGCATTGACCTCTTGGCCGCCGAAGCGCTTCACGCCGAGTCGCTGCGCGTTGGAGTCGCGACCGTTACGCGAGCTGGACGCACCCTTCTTGTGTGCCATGTCGCCTTCCTCCTACTTCCCGGCCTTGATGCCGGTGACCTTGACGCGGGTCAACTGCTGACGGTGACCCTGGCGCTTGTGGTAGCCGGTCTTGTTCTTGAACTTGTGGATCTTGATCTTGGGGCCCTTGAGGTGGTCGACGAGTTCGCCGTTCACGGTGACGCCGGCGAGCTTCGCCGCGTCCGTGGTGACCTTGCCGTCGTCCACCAGGAGAACCGCGGGCAGCGTGACGGAGTCGCCCGGCTCGCCCGCGAGCTTTTCCACCTCGAGGACGTCCCCCTCGGCGACCTTGTATTGCTTGCCGCCGGTCTTGACGATCGCGTACATGTTGACGCAGCTCTCCTTGGTTCGCTTCTCGCCCATCGCGAGACCTGTGTGTGTTCGTTCGCCGTGGCGAACGGATGCTTGTCCGGCCCAGAAAGAGGCCGTCGTCCAAAATACGTCATCGCCGCCGCGGCCTCCAACTCGGGGCGATGTGTTCGCGGTTACGAAGCCGTCGCCTCGGCGCCGGGGTTGGCCGTGCCGGCCTCGGCGATCTTGCGGGTCGGCTCGGCGGCCGACCTGTTCGGGTCGGAGGCGGACTTGTTCTTGCCGTTCTTCGCTTCCTTCTTCTTGCCGCCCTTGCCCTCCGACTTCGCCGAGTGCTTGTCGCCCTTGGAGAACTTCTCGGTGGAGTCGACGTCGATGATGACGCCGCGGCCCTTGCAGTGCTCGCAGGGTTCGCTGAACGCCTCGAGCAGGCCCTGGCCGACCCGCTTGCGGGTCATCTGGACCAGTCCCAGCGAGGTGATCTCGGTGACCTGGTGCTTGGTGCGGTCGCGCCCCAGGCACTCGGTGAGGCGGCGCAGCACCAGGTCGCGGTTGTTCTCCAGCACCATGTCGATGAAGTCGATGACGACGATGCCGCCGACGTCGCGCAGCCGCAGCTGCCGGACGATCTCCTCGGCGGCCTCGAGGTTGTTGCGGGTGACGGTCTCCTCGAGGTTGCCGCCGGCGCCGGTGAACTTTCCGGTGTTGACGTCGATGACCGTCATGGCCTCGGTGCGGTCGATGACGAGGCTGCCTCCCGAGGGCAGGAACACCTTGCGGTCCAGGGCCTTCAGCAGCTGCTCGTCGACGCGCTGCTCGGAGAAGACGTCGCCGGTGCCGGTGTGGCGCTTCAGCCGCTGCACCAGGTCGGGGGACACGTTGTCGAGGTAGCTCTTGACGTCGTCGTAGGCGGCGTCGTTGTCGACGATCAGGTCGGTGAAGTCCTCATTGAACACGTCGCGGACCACCCGGACCAGCAGGTCGGGCTCGGAGTGCAGCAGGGTGGGGGCGCCGCCCTTGCCCGCCTTGGCCTCGATCTGTTCCCACTCGCCCTGGAGCCGCGCGATGTCGCGTTCCAGGTCGTCGGTGTCGGCACCCTCGGCGGCGGTGCGCACGATGACGCCGGCGCTCTCGGGAACCAGCTTCTTGAGGGTGCTGCGCAGCCGGCGGCGCTCGGAGTCGGGGAGCTTGCGGGAGATGCCCGAGGCATTGCCGTGCGGGACGTAGACCAGGTGCCGCCCGGACAGCGCGATGTGGCTGGTGAGCCGGGCACCCTTGTGGCCCACCGGGTCCTTGGTGACCTGCACCAGGACGGAGTCGCCGGGGCTCATGGCCTGTTCGATGGAGCGTGCGCGCCCGGACAGTCCGGTGCGGTCCCAGTTGACCTCGCCGGCGTACAGCACGGCGTTGCGGCCGCGGCCGATGTCGATGAAGGCGGCCTCCATGCTGGGCAGGATGTTCTGCACCTTGCCCAGGTAGACGTTGCCGGCCATGCCCTGGCCGCCGCTGCGGGTGACGAAGTGCTCGAC
>NZ_DASQPW010000062.1:0-15050 GCF_035643755.1 Stackebrandtia sp.
CATGAGGAGCTCTCCGTTCGTTAGGACTGGGGCGGGACCTGGCTACCAACCTTTTGGCCCGCCCCAGTCGTTTTCCTTCCGCTTTCACGGAAGCCTCTTCAACATCGCGTTGTGACTGTAGCCACCCCCACGACTACTGACAGTTGTATCACACGGGTACCTCTCATGCAATAATGAACACACAGGTCTTCAAAGAAGATGTTGGATGAAGGAGCACGATGCCAAGGAAACAGCCAACCATTCGTGCCATCTGGCTCGGCGAAGCGTTGCGGCAGATCAGGGACGAGGCTGGTTTGATCGCAAAGGACGCTGGCGCTCACCTGGGACGCGACGCGTCATCAATCACCCGTATGGAAGCAGGTGAGATCCCCGTGGGCGAGGACTTGCTTCAGCGCTTCATGGAAATGTGCGGAGTCGCGGACCCTCATAGGCGAGCAGATCTCGAGACCATCAGGAATGATGCTGCCCAAACAGGATGGTGGGACGGATACCGCGGCGACGTGCTGCCGCACCTTATGGACCGTGCGTGGATGGAGTCGAAAGCCTTGCATATCAAGGCATTTGACATCACGAATCTTCCAGGACTCCTGCAAACTCCCGAGTACGCCGAAGCCGTCATGCGCACAGTCAATTCGTCAGTTTCTGATGCCGAGATTGAACGTTGGCTCGAAGTCCGCATGACGAGGCAGCACATCTTGACCAGGCATCACCCAGCGAACCTGAGCTGCATCATCGATGAGTGTCTCCTGAATCGGATGGCTGGTGGCAACACCACGATGCGAAACCAACTTGATTACATTCTGGAAGTCAGCTATCGGCCCAACATTGACATCCGCATCCTTTCTGGCAAGAAGTACCTGGGAACACCAGGGTCTTTCTCTATATTTGAGCTCGCCAATCCTTACCCGCTCGTTGGGTATGCGAGCACACCCGTGGGGGACCTTTGCGTAGAGCGAGAAAAGGTAGACCAGTTGGTACACGCGTATGATCGGCTTAGTGAAGTGAGCCTTGGTGTGGACACATCGAGGAAGAAGCTTAAGTCCGAAAGGGACAAATTGTGAACGATCGTCAGTCTCTGCCAACCCCAACAGAAGAGCTGACTTGGCGGCGAAGCAGCCGAAGTGATGGTGCAGGCGGCAATAACTGCGTTGAAATCACCCTGTGGCGCAAGAGCACCCGCAGCAGTGGTGGTGGCGGCTCCAACTGCATCGAAATTGCCCTGCTCCGCAAGAGGACCCGAATCCCCTACGTCGCCGCCTCGAACTCCTCCGCCAGCTCCAGTACCTCGTTGTAAAAGTCGCTCAGGTCGACCACCCCGAGGTGGCGCTCCGAGAGGATCTCGTACACGACCAGCATCCCCGTGGACAGAACATCCTCGCCCGCCACATCGGCGAGCAACTCGTCCTCGCCCAGCGCCGCGCGAACCAGCGCCTCGACGACCCGTGGCTTGATGCCGTAGCGGTCGGCGTAGCGCTGCTGCATCATGTCGGCGAACTGCGTCACGACCACCGGGTCGCCGCCGGGCTGGAAGTTCATCTCGGAGGCGACCCCGACGGCGGCGCTGATCAGCAGCAGGGTTTCCTTGTCGCCCAGGCGTTCCAGTGCCTGGGCGGGCACGCCCTGGTCGCGGGTGGCGATGGCCTCCAGCACCTCGCGGGCATCCGTCTTGTTCACGCTGTCTCCCTCACATCCGAAGCCGAGGCTACTGGCCGCGCGCCGACTCCGCCGTGGACTGCATTTCCTTCAGCTTGTTGATGGCCTCGGCGAGGATGTTCTCGACCTCGGAGCCCTGGTCCACCGACGAGCGAATCGAGGCGCCCGCGGCCTCGGCGTTCATGCCCTCGAACTGGCTGGCGAGGTTCTCGCCCTCGGTCTTGGTCTGGCCGACGCTCGCCTGGGCCTGTTCCACCACGTCGATGGCCGCGTTGATGTGGGCCGAGTACTCGTCAATGCTGGACATTCACGTGCCTTTCTATAAGGGACGAAACGACCGACCGCTGGCCGTGGCCGCCAACACACGGTAACGCATGTGGATGCGTGACTCACATCCGCCGAGCGACATATAGGACGTCCGAGGCATACCTTGTGCCCCAACGGGAACGCGCGAGCGCGCTGTCCACCGCGGGCGCCACCCACTTGAACGGGGGGCGCTCGTAGAAGCCGCGCGTCAGCAGGGTGAAACCCTGCACGGTGGCCAGTTCGAAGCCGTGGCGCTCGAACAGCCCCTCGACCTCGGGGTGGGAGAGCTCGCGGAACCAGTCGCCGGGGCGGCCCAGGACCTTGCGCAGCTTGCGCAGGGAACGGGAATGGCCGTGGTTCTCGCAGATCAGGACGCCCGCGTCCGCGTCGGGGAGCATGCCCGCCGCGAACTCGAGGGCGCGGTCGCGGACCTGGGGGGACGCGTTGAGCAGCAGGCGGAACATGGTCACGATCGCGGGGCGCTTGGCCGAGGTGGGGAGGCCGCCGATCTCGCCGATGTGGTGCAGGACGCCTGGGGTGCCGATGGAGCGGGCCTTGGACAGCATCGCCTCGGAGGTGTCGTAGCCGTGGGACTCGGCGACCACGCCCTCGAGCATGCGCATGGCGCGGCCGGTGCCGCAGGCGAAGTCGTGGTGCACGGGGGCGGTGTCGAAGGCCTCGGTGACGAAGCCGCGCAGCCACTCTTCCTGACGGCGGGAGACCTGGGAGGAAAAGGTACCCGCGGCGTAGGTCTCCTCGGCGTACTTTTCGACGGCCTTGGGGTCCTGGAAGACGGCGGTGTAATTCGTGGGCATGGCAGGTATTCTCACGCATTCACAGGTGTTAGAAGGCTATTGCGGGCGCGCCACGCCGAGGCGGCGTACAGGAGGGCGCCGACGCCGATCCCGACCGCCAGGGCGATGTCGCCGAAAGGCAGTCCCACGGCGGGAAGCAGGCCACAGAACACTGTGGCCAGTGCCATGGAGATCACCGTGCTTCGCCCGATCGGGTGAAGGTGAAACACCGTGGCCAGTTGGAAAAGCGGGATCAGGTTGTTGACCGCGATCGCCGCCGTCCAACCGATGGCGGCGCCGAGGATGCCGATCCTGGGGATCAGCCAGACATCGAGGCCGACGTTGACGACGCAGGCGATGGCCACATTGTACAGTTGCCAGCCGGTGCGGCCCGCCATCACCAGGACGCTGTCCACCACGCCGCAGCCCGTGGCGATCAGCATTCCCAGCGCGAGAACCGCGACCACCGCGACCGACTGGTCGGAGACGTAGTGGCCGCCGAAGACCGTGAGGTACCAGGGCGCTGCCAGGGCGATGATCAGATAGAGCGGCCAGGTGGTGAGGACGATCCAGGCGGTCGTGGCCTGGTAGAGGGCGCGGGCGGTGGCGTGGTCGCCCGCCGACATGGACTTGGCCAGGCGGGGTTGCACCGCCGTGCCGATCGCCTGGGACAGCAGCTGGCCGACCGCGACGAAGCGGGTGGCGACCGTGTAGGCGGCGGCGGGGGCGAAGCCCAGCATGGCGGCCACCAGGATGATGTCGAGGCGCTGCAGGGCGAGCTGGGCGACGCCCGCCATGGCGCGCGGGGCCGTGTACCACCAGAAGGATGTGGCGGTGACGTCCCAGGTGGGGGGCTCGTCGGTGGCGACCATGCGGTAACGGCGGCGCAGCGCGTAGGCCGAGGCGACGGCGGCGGGCAGGTACGGCAGGGCCCAGGCGATCGTGACGGCCAGCGGGCCCGCGTGCCACCACACCACGGCGGCCAGCAGCACGAGCTGGGCCAGGGTGCGGGCGATCTTGTCGATGACGACGCCAGGGCGCATCCGCCCGAAACCCCTGGTGGCGGCCAACAGCGCCTCGATCGCCACGGCGGGGGGCAGGAAGACCGCCAGTACCCGCAGCAGGTCCACATAGGTCTCAGTGGTGTCGGGGCGGAGCTCGGCGAGGGTGTCGGCGCCGACGAAGGCCGCCGCCGACACCACGCAGGAGATGATCATGGTGGGAGCCAGCGCCGCCCACAGCACGCCGCGCAGGCCGCCGAGCTGGTTCTCGTTGCGGGCGCGGGCCACGAAGTAGACCAGGCCCGTGGGGGTGCCGAGCTTCGCGATGGCTTGGGCGAGAAGGAAAGCCGAGGTGGCGGCGAAGAACTGGCCCGCCGCCGCGGGCGACAGGCCCGAGGCGACCAACCAGGTGACGACCACGCCGCCCGCGCCCGCGGCGACGGCTCCCGCCAGGTTCAGCAGGCCGCCGCGGGCGGTGGCGCGCAGGGCCTGGGCGGGGGAGGCGGTGGCCTCCAGGGTCACCTGCGCCATGACGGTTCGGCGCCCATCCACGTGGCCAGGCGGGCGTCGTACGCCTCGTAGTGGCGACGCAGCTCCTCGTCCACAGTGGTGTCCTCGTGGGTGGGACGGGGGCGGGCGTTGTGCCTGTCGAAGCTCGGCTCGCCCAGCATCGGCAGGCCCAGGAACCGCAGCACGCGCTCGTAGGTGGGCCTCGGGTCGGCGAAGAAGTCGCCGCTGTCGACGATGAGGATGCGCTCGGGCGCCACCACGCGGGAGATGCGGTCCAGGTGGTCGGTGTACTGGCCGCGCAGGCGGTAGGCATGGTGCTGGTGGCTGAAGCTGTAGAAGCGCGGGTCCCAGTGCAGACGGTCGGTCTCGCCGTCCAAACGCGACCGTTCGGCGTCCAGCGCCTCGGCGAAGTCGGCGATGCTCTCGTAGCCGCGCGCCACCTCGTGGGCGTGCTGGGAACGGGCCCGCTCCACGGGATCGCGCACCAGGACGATCAGCTTCACCCCGGGCAGATCGCGGGCGAAGCGCTCCGCCGCCAGCGGATGGTACAAATAGTATGGACTGGACTCGAACGCCTGGGCGGCCATGCCCGTGTGCTCGCTGATCCGCATCGCGGTGGACTTGGTGGGGAAGTGGGCGCGGTACCAGGACAGGCCGTTGCCGTAGCCCGTGTCGAAGTAGTGGATTCCCTTGTGCAGGATGGGTTTCAGGATCGCGGGGTGCGCCGACAGCGCGCGGTACAGCGAGGTGGTGCCGCAGCGTTGGCCGCCGCACAGCAGGAAGCCGGGCAGCAGGCGGGACGAGGCGGTGAGTTTCCCCAGGGTGTGGGAACCCTTGTGGATAATCCGCTTCACCTGCGCGGGAATCCGATCGGATCGCAGCGTGATCATTGAAGTACCACTCCTTCGGCGGCGACGTGCCGCAGCAATGTGGGCAGCAACCAGCGCCCCAGAGCCCCCAGCGCCGCGCCCGCCTCGGCCTGACGGTCGGTGAGATAGCGGGCGGCAAGGTCCACAAGGTACAAAAGCGCGGTGGCCCTGGCGGCCGACGGCCGCACCTCGAAGGGCTCCAGCAGACGCGGAGCCTCGGACAACAGGGTCAAGACGGCGGTGGTGGGGTCGATCTCGCGGGTGACGATGTCGCGTTGCAGCGTGTAGTGCAGCGCGTCGAAACCCTGCGGCACGCCCGTGGCGAACCGCTCGAAGTCCCACAGCATCAGGCCCTCGGGGAGCATCGACATGTTCCACGGCGCCCAGTCGCCGTGCCAGGACCCGAACGTCAGCCGCTGGTCGCCGTGGCGGTCCAGCAGCTTCACGCCCGCGTCCACCAGGGTGGAGCAGTCGGGGCAGTCGCGGTCGGCCAGCACCTTCATGCGGGCCTCCAGCGTGGACGCGTAGTCGCTGTCGGCGAGCGCGACGTCCTGCGTCCCCAGGCAGCCCGACAGCTCCCGCATGGCGCGGTACAGCCGCGAGTTCTGAACGGGCATCGGGCGCCGCCAGCCCGGCAGCGCCTCCTGCACCAGCACCTGAAGCTCGCCCCAGGTGCCCGAATGCCGCACCCGCGGCACCCGCACGTGCAGCAGTCGCACCCCCTCCAGGGTGCGCAGCGCCGCGGTCTCGGCGCTCACCAGCTGGCGGGTCAGCTCGTTGGTGCCGAGCTTGGCGAAGCCGACGGTGTCGGCGCCCGAGTCCAGGATCTGGATCACGGGCTTGCGGTTCGCGCGCGCTGGTCCGATGTGGATGCTGAGGTGGACCTCCTGGCCGAGCGAGCGCCGCAGGTAGCCCGCGACGTTGTCGCCCGAGGCGTCCAGGGTCACGCGGTCGGGCAGCATGAACCGATCCAGCCGACACCACAGCGCGGCCACCGCCGCGTCCCGCTTCAGGCGCGCCGCCCGCGAGGCGGGGCGCGCGTAGCGCCGCAGAGCGGCCGCGGCCAGCCTGCGCGAATACCCGGGCACCAGGAGCCTAGGGGTGCGCAGGTTCGGGATCGCGATGTACGCCGTCGTCGCGCGTTCACCGCCCGGCCCCGGCCCGTACAGCAACCGCGACATCTCGGTCAGGTACACCGCGCGCCGCTTCTTGTCGTCCCTGGTGCTGATTCGCGAGCTCATGCCGCGCCCCCCGCTTCCCCCAAACGTGCGTCCCGTTCGTTGCGCCACAACAGCGCGTAACACAGCATGGTCACCACGAGCGGCGCCACCAGCGCGTTGTAATAGAACATGGACGTCAGTGACATAACCATCACAATGGAACCAACGATCCCGATGGCGGAGTGGTCGCGGCGAAAACGCCACAAGATCACCCCGAAGAACCCCACGTAGAGCGCGCCGCCCGCGATCCCGTGGGCGAACAGCACCTGCCACAGCTGGCCGTTGCCGCCCAGAGTCCTTCCGCCGCAACGGGGACAGCTGTCGGTGGGGCCCACCGCGATCGAATCCCCCGAGCCCGCCGTCTGCCGCGTCGAACCGAAGCCGAGAACGGGCGAGGAGGGCAGCTTGGACATCGCCTGCACGGTGGCGTAGGTGCGGCCGTCGTCGGAGTGGCCGTTGGCGGCACGCACGGCCACCACCTGGCCCAGCGGCGTCACGGCGATGGCCAGCAGGGCCACGGCGGTGACGGCCACCAGGCCCACCAGCGGCCACCAGCGGCCGATGATCCCGAGGCGGACGGCGGCGAGCACGCCCGCCACGGCGAGGTTCAGCCACAGGCCGCGGTTCATGGAGTAGATCGCGGGGACCAGCGCGATCGCCAGCGTGGCGTACGCGAAAACCTTCGCCTTGGCACCCACCCGAAAGCTCAACACCGCCACGGCCAGCCAGGGCGCGGTGATCGCCAGCATGTTGCCCCACGTATTCGTGTAACCCCACGGGGCGGCGGGGCGCGGGGTGTCGTAGCCGAGGAAGTTCATCACCTGCGCGGCCTGCGGGTGCACAAGGGATTGAACGAAGTTGTCGCGGTCGAGGCTCGCGGGCAGCAGGGCCTCCAGCGGCGACGTGAACTCGAAGGTTCCCGCGACGGTCCCGACGATGCCGCCGACCACGGTGATGACGGCGGTGGCGGCGAACAGGTTGATCAGCGCTCGACGCGAGAACTCGCGCTCGGTGAGATTCACGGCGTACAGGCAGATGACGCTGACGGACACGTACCCGACGATGCGAAAGCCCGCGCCGAGGATCAGGCCGCTGGAGTGCGGCGCCAGGGTCCCCTCGGGGTGGAGCCCGATGCCGATCAGGCTGACCACGACGATCCCGCAGAACACCAGCCACACGCCGAACCCCGGCGGCACCTCCACACTTCGCCTGCGCCACAGGGACACCGCCATCGGGACGGCGGCGACGAAGAAGATGACCCCGCCCAGGCCCAGTGCCCACCACAGTGGAAAGAACAACAGCAGCCACGTCAGCACCGACCCCGGCCCGCGCAACGGAATCCCCGCCCAACTCGGGCGGGGGGACCAGTTCGTCGAGCTCGGCGTGGCTAGCCCTGGACCACGGGGCGTCCTGCTGCTTCGGGACCGCCCGTTCGCCAGCGTGGTGGGAGAGTCCTCCGTGGACGTGGAGCGAGCGGCGGGGCCTGTGGCTTCCGCACGTGAGGTGGCGGGTCGTCGCCCGCGGGGTGCCCTGTCGCTTCGGGACCGCCCGTTCGCCAGGGTGGTGGGGAGATCCTCGGTGGACGCGGTGCTGGGGGCGGGGCTTGTGGCGTCTGCGCGCGGGGTGGTGGATCGCCGTCCTCGGGGTGTCCTGTCGCTTCGGGACCGCCCGTTCGCCAGGGTGATGGATGAATCTCCTGTGGACGTGGACGTGGACGTGGACGTGGACGTGGACGTGGACGGGCGGGAGGGCGTGGCGTCGGTGGGTGGGGGAGCGGACTCCCCGACGGCGCTCAGCGCCTGGCCCGAGGACGCCGAGGCTTCGGGGGAGGCCCCGTCGCCCGCGACCGATGTTCCTTGGGCGCCAGGGGATCGCTCGGCGCCCGCCGCGTCGGGCGCGGTGCTACTTCGCGGGCTCAACTCGACGCCCGCGTTTTGCCGCGCCCGCCTTGGGGCGCTGGTTGGCGGTCTTGGGTTGGGGGGCGTCGGTGATGGTCAGGTCGTCGGTGACGATCGGCAGCGACTCGGTCGGGGTGTCGTCGGGCGCCAGCTCGTCGGCCTGGCGGGGGAGCACGGCGCGGGTGCGCTCGCGGTGCTCGTCGGTCACCTCGGCCTCGGTGTCGGGGACGGACAGCGGCTCGACGGCGGTGCGCGGCGCGGGGGGCAGCACGACGGCGCCCACCAGCGGGGCGTCGATGCGCCGCATCGCCTGCACCGCTTCGGAAACGTCGGCGACGCGGTCGAGACCCGACTCGACGACGAGCAGGACCGCGTCGGCGTCGGAGGCCAGCAGCTGGGCGTCGGCGGACACCGACATCGGCGCCGCGTCCACCACCACATAGGATGCCTTGTCGCGCAGCGCCGTGTAGACGCCCGCGATCGCCTCGCGCGACGGGCCCGCCGCGTTGGCGCAGCCGCCCGCGCCGACCACGTTGAGCAGCGGGTAGCGGGCCGCGCGGTGCATGGCGTCGTCCACCGCGACCCGCTCGGCCAGAACGTCCGACAGACCGGGAACGGCGGGCGCGTCGAGCTGGGACGTCAGGGTGATGGGGCCGCCCGCGTGGGCCGCCACCGCCACCGTGCTGTCGCCCGCCCGCGCCATGGACACCGCCAGATTCGCCGCGACCACACTGGACCCCGAGCCCGGGGCCACCCCCGCCACGACGACCACGCCGCGCGGCTCGTCCAGGGTCGCGGCCACCTCGTGGCGCAGCTTGGAGAACAGCCGACCCGCGGGACCGAAGGCCGCGAACACGTCGGTGCCGCGCGGCTGGGCCCCGCGCGGCAGGTTCATCAGGGCCTCGACGCCGCAGCGCCGCGCCAGGTCGTTGGCGCGCCACACCCGCACCGAGAAGCGCTGGCGGGCGGTGGCGGCGGCCAGGCCGAGCAGCGCACCGATCAGCCCGCCCGCCGCGATGTCGGTCGGCAGGTCGGGGGAGACGGGGCGCGAGGGCCGGTGCGCCGCGCTGATCACGCGGCCCGAGCCCACCGAATCGGACGCCGAGCGCAGCTGCCCGTTGCGCGCCGAGGCGTTGGCGATCTCGCTGTCCAGGACGTTGCGGTCCTTCTTGGTGTCGGCGTATTCGCCGCCGGTCTTGTCCAGCTTGCTCAGCTTGTCGGTGAGGGCGGCGCGCTGCGACTGCATCTGCGCCAGGTCGTCCTCGCCCGCCTTGAGCTGCTCGGTGAGGCGGGAGCGCGCCGAGTCGGCGCGGTGCTTCAGGTACGCCGCGGCGAAGGCACGGGCGCCGTCGCGGGCCTCGTCGGGGTTGTCGCCGACGAAGGCGATGTCGAGAATGGAGGTGTTGGGCGGCACGGTGGCGCGCACCCGGGCCACGAGCCCGTCGGGGTCGGCGTGGTTCAGGCTGTCGGCGGCGATGTTGGCCACGGCGGTGGACGTCACCAGCTGCGCCTCGGTGTCGAGATTGATCTCCGACTTGTTGGAGCGCTGGCCCGAGATCTCGGAGTCCTCGGCGCCCGTCGGCTGCACCTGCACGGCCGCCTGCGATTCGTACTCGCGCGGCGCCACCGTCACGTACCCGATGCCCGCGGCCAGGCCCGCCACGACGCACACCAGCAACAGCCAGCGATGACGGCGGAGTACGTCCAAATAGTCACGAAGGGATGCGGACTGGGTCGAGGGGACTGCGTTCACCGTACGCGGCGGCCTTTCTGAGTGGTCGTTATTTGGACAACGACGATCAGCGACAAAAGGTCACGGGCTGGCCACAGGGGATTTTGTGGGGGAAATCGGCGTGTTCTATACACGTTTGTCCATGGATGGTGATCCTATGAAAGAGGAGGTGAGACGGGAAATGCTGGATATACCCCGGGTGAAACGAGTGGCAGCGTGGTCGACGGTCGGTGCCGTGGCGGTGGCGGGCTTCGGAGCCGGTTACTCCTTCGGCGCGTTCGACGGACTGAGTAGCGCCTTCGAGGGCATGCCCGCGAGAGCCAGTCAGGTCGTCTCCGACGCCGACACCTATACCTCCTCGGCAAACCCCGACACCAACTACGGAAGCCAGCCGAACCTGCAGGTGGGCGGCGGCAGCGCCGGCGTGCAGGTCGGCTACGTCCGCTTCTCCCTGTCGGCCTCCGAGGTGGAGCAGCCCCTGCGGCTGCGGCTGCCCGTGGAGCAGGTGACGCACTCCGACCTGGTGGAGATCACCGTGGTCAATCCACAGTGGGACGAAACCCGGCTCACCGCCGCCGATTCGCCCCAGCTGGGCAAGGTGATGGACACGCAGCCCGTGCGCGCCGGCGACACCGAGGTGCGTTTCGACCCGATGCGGTTCTCCGCGGGCGAGGTGTCCTTCGCGATCACCACCCCGGCGCCCGCCCACTACATGTCCTTCCGCTCCCGCGAGTCGACGGTGGACCAGCCGAGCCTGTTCGCCGACGAGCCCGCGCCGGGCGCCACCACCCCGTCCCCCGGCACCTCGCCGGCGGTGCACGGCGTCGAGGCGTCCCACGAGGACAAGGCCGGCTGCGCGGTCGGCCCGAACCTGGTCCCCGACTGCGGCGCCCTGCTCGGCGTGGCACCCGGGGCGCACGCCTCGGGCTCCAAGACCACCGCGCTCACCCGCTTCGAGCAGGCGACGGGGCGGAGACAGGACGTCTTCCACACGTACCACAGGGGACAGTCCGAGCTGTTCCCCACGGCCGACGAGACGCGGACCGCCAGCGACCCGACGAACCCGCGCGCCCTGTTCGTCAACTGGAAGCCCACCGGGGCCAGCTGGGCCGAGATCGCCAAGGGCGATCCGACCATCGACGCCTTCCTGGACAAGGTGGGCGCGCACGTCGCGCGCGACTTCGGAGACCGCCCGTTCTTCTTCACCGTCCACCACGAACCCGAGGACAACGTCAACCCGGACCCGAACTCCGGCTACACCGCCTCCGACTACGCGGCGATGTATCGGCACGTCATCGAGCGGCTGCGCGCGGCCGGGGCGACCCACATGATCTCGGTGATGGTCTACATGGCCTACATCAAGTGGACCCAGGAGCCGTGGCACGACCAGCTGTACCCCGGTAACGACGTGGTCGACTGGATCGCCTGGGACACCTACGGCTACAGCGATCCCGGCTACGGCAACGGTGACTTCGCCGAGCTGGTGGACCGGGTCGGCAGCCACGGCCAGAGCTGGCCGGGCTTCTACCGCTGGGCGGCCGAGAAGTTCCCGTCCAAGCCGTTGATGGTCGCCGAGTGGGGGGTCTGGTATTCGTCCAGCAGCCCCCAGCACCAGGCGGACGTCTTCAACGGGGCGGTGGCCCAGATGGCGCACTTCCCGCGGCTGAAGGCGCTGGTGTACTTCGAGTCGTCCAGCGCCGAGGGGCGGGATTCCCGGGTGGACATCAACTCCGGCAGTCTGGACGCCTACCGGCGCTTCGCCGACTCGCGGCCGTTCTCGGTGAATCTCACGGTGCCGGGCGCGACGAAGTAGGGGTGTGTCGCGGTAGACCTTGTGCCCGGACCGCGTCGGCGATATAGTTAGCTCAGCTAATTAGTTTAACTAACTATCTGGAGTCTCCGTGGACACCCGAGAACTCGCCGCCGACGTCAACCAGACCCTGCGCGACGCCATTCTCCTGCTGCGCCGCGTCTCGGCCGACGCCGACATCTCGACGCCCCGCCTGGCCGTGCTGGGCTCGCTCGCGGAGAACTCGCGCCGCATGAGCGAACTGGCGCACGAACACGGCGTCCGACTGCCCACCATGACCGCGCAGGTCAACCGCCTGGAACGCGACGGACTGGTCGAACGCGGCCGCGGCGACGACGACGCCCGCGTGGTCACCGTGGCCATCACCGAACGCGGGCGCGAAGCCCTGCGGGCCGGACGGGCCGTGCGCATCGACTACCTCGCCGAGCGGCTGTCCACCCTCACCGCCTCCGAACGCCGCGCCATCGCCGCGGCCCTGCCGGCACTCGCCCGATTGAGCAAAGGAGCCTGACCTCACATGTCCTCCCACCCCCAAAACGCCTCCGGCGGCATCCTGCGTCAGCCCGCCGCCGTGTGGGCCACCGCCTTCGCCGCCGTCGTGGCCTTCATGGGCATCGGCCTGGTCGACCCGATCCTGCCGTCCATCGCCAAGGGCCTGAAGGCATCGCCCAGCCAGGTGTCGCTGCTGTTCACCAGCTACTTCGCCGTCACCGCCGTGGCCATGCTCATCACCGGATTCGTCTCCAGCCGGATCGGCGGCAAGAAGACCCTCCTGATCGGACTGGGCATCGTGGTGGTGTTCGCGTCGCTGTCGGGAACCTCCGACAGCGTCGCCGAACTGGTCGGTTTCCGGGCCGGATGGGGACTGGGCAACGCGATCTTCGTGGCCACGGCGCTGGCCGTCATCGTCGGCGCCGCCTCCGGCGGGGCCGAGGCCGCCATCCTGCTGTACGAGGCCGCCCTCGGTCTCGGCATCTCGATGGGGCCGCTGGTCGGGGCGCTGCTGGGGGACTGGCACTGGCGCTTCCCCTTCTTCGGCACCGCCGCCCTGATGGCCATCGGATTCATCCTGATCGCCACGCTGTTGCGCGGCGAGACCACCTCGCGGGTCAAGACCCGCCTCACCGACCCGCTGCGCGCCCTGGCCCACGGCGGACTGTCCACAACGGCCATCGCCGCGGTGTTCTACAACTTCGCGTTCTTCACCGTCCTGTCGTACACCCCGTTCGTCCTGGGCATGAGCGCCTACGGCATCGGCGCGGTCTTCTTCGGCTGGGGCGTGGCCGTGGCCGTCAGCTCCGTGTTCATCGCTCCGCAGCTGCAACGCCGCATAGGCTCGGTCAACACGATGTACGTCGCTTTGGGCCTGCTGGTGATCTGCCTGACCGGCATCGGTCTGTCGGGCACCGCCGGCGTCGTCACCTTCACCGTGCTGACCGGCTTCGCCATCGGCGTCAACAACACCGTGTTCACCGAGGCCGCCATGGAGGTGTCCGACGCGCCGCGCCCCGTGGCCTCGGCGGGCTACAACTTCGTGCGCTGGGCGGGCGCCGCCCTGGCCCCGTACATCGCCAGCAAGCTGGGAGAGGACATCGACCCGGTCGTGCCGTACCTGCTGGGTGCGGCCTGCTGTGTGGCGGGCATCGTGGTGCTGGCGGTGCGGCGCTCCCACCTGTCCACCTTGGACGAAGTGGACGTCGATCACGACTACCACGACGCCGAAACCGTTGCCGCGTAAGAGCGCGTGCTGTAACCGACACGGGCAGTATTGTTGCCGATTCGTGATCGCCGCCTTGTCCCGCTGGAAGCGACCCGCTAGGGTGGCCTGGGGCCGCCGCCCGATTGCCGCCGCACCCGGCGCAGGCAACGGCGGCCCACCGCCGAGTCATCCTCCGGGATGAGCCGGGGACCCACCGCCTCGCGCCCCCGCGAGGACCGGGGTGAATCCGCGCCACGCGCGGTAGGGCAGTCTCGCAGCCCGAACCCGACAGCTAACTCGGTAGGCGGACGAGACGAAAGCGCACTTACGTGAAGCGAATGGCCACCCGATTGCCGCTGGTGTTGGCGATTATCGCCGCCCTCGGCCTGCTCGTCGGCCCGGTGACCTCGTCGCCGGCATACGCCGACGACGAAAAGGTCAAACTGAACAAGAAGCTCGAAGCGGCCAACAAGGACTACGTCAAGGCCAAGAAGAAGGTCGAGGCCGCCAACAAGCGCCAGAAGCGGCTGCGCGCCGACATCGCCCGGGACAAGAAGCAGATCGACAAGCTGTCCGACGACATCGGCGACTTCGCCGAGGCGATGTACATGAGCGGCGGGCTGTCCACCGCCACCGCGGTGCTGAGCGCCGGCTCCCCCGACACCGCCATCGACAGCCTGTCGACGGTCAACTACCTGGGCGAGCAGAGCGCCGGCGGCCTCAACAAGTTGAAGGCCGCCGCCGAGGACCTGGACGCCGCGAAGGACTCGCTGGCCGACCAGATCGACGCCGCCAAGAAGGCCGCCGCCAAGAAGAAGAAGGCCAAGGAGAGGGCGCAGGCCGCCGTCGACAAGGCCAACGGCGGGCCGAGCTCCGGCAGCGGCGGGGCCGCCTCCCCCTTCCCCGGCGGCGGATCGGGCTGCTCCGAAAACGATCCGACCGGCACCGGCGGTTGCGTCACCCCCCGGATGCTGCACGCCTACAACGAGGTGCGGAAGGCCGGGTATACCCGCTACACCAAGTGTTGGCGGCAGGAGAGCAGCAGCCAGGGCGAGCACGGCTTGGGCCGCGCCTGCGACTTCTCGGTGTCCACCGGCGGTTTCGGCGGCGTGGCCAGCGGGGGCGACAAGGAGTACGGCAACAATCTGGCGGGTTGGGCGGTGAACAACGCGTCCGCCCTGGAGATCTATTACGTGATTTGGTACAACCGAATCTGGATGGCATCAACCGGCTGGGCGGACTATTCCAGCGGCCACACCGGCAATCCGTCGCAGGACCATACGAACCACGTCCATATATCGGTCAACTGACTCCAGAAAGACTCGTGCGTGACTACCCCCATCGGACGCCGCTTGACGGTGCTTATGGCAGTGCTGTGCGCTTTGATCCTGATCCCCTTCGCCACCCCCGCCTACGCCAAGGGCGAGGGCAGCGTCAGCAAGAAGCTGGACAAGGCGATCGAGGAGTACGTCAAGGCGCAGGACACCCTGGAACACAGCCAAAAGCGCAAGAAGGAGATCAAGGATGAGATCTCCCGCAGCGAGAAGTCGGTGAAGTC